>JAFRGU010000203.1 GCA_017433675.1 Clostridia bacterium | reverse complement strand
ATTTTCTCCAATTTCTTGTGGTATATCCTGTGCCTTAGCAGAGTTCTCGCCGATTTCTTTTGGAGCATCGGTATAACTGTTCTTATTTTCGCCGTCCCTGCAGATAGATCCCGATCTCCCGCCGCAGGCTAAGCAGCCCCCGGTTGGGCGTATACTGCGTTTCTCCGTCGATCAGGGAGTTGATGGCCGCGTTCCGGATCGGATAAGGCGTCCGGAAGTCCGGCTCGCCCACACCCAGGCTGATGGCATCCTTCATCGTATTCGCCAGGTCAAAGAACCTGCGGATTCCGCTCGGGGGAACATCCGCGATTACTGGATTCAGGAACCGTCCGTATTCATGGATACTCACGGGCTGATCACCAGCCGGTTATCCGACTCCCCGTCCGTAAACACAACGCCTTCTTCCTTGTATCTTTTCAGCACGAAGCTGGTCGCCGTCCCCGTCACCAGTTCCAGCGTACTCAGCTTTGCGCTGACAAAAGCCGCCAGTTCCCGCAGCGTCCTCGCCTCCACCAGCACCAGGAGATCATAGCCTCCGCTCATCAGGTATACGCTTTTGACCTCGTCAAACCGGTAAATCCGCGCTGCCACGGCATCGAAGCCCATGTCCCGCTGCGGGGTCACCCGGACCTCAATCATCGCTTCGACCCGTTCCCGGTCCGTCATCTCCCAGTTGATCACCGGCGCGTACCGCAGGATCACACGCCGTTTCTCCAGCTCCTCGATCGTCGACGCGACCTCTTCAATCGTAGCTCCGGTCATAATCGCCATCTTTTCCAGCGGCAGCCGGCAATCCTCTTTCAGCAGATCCAGCAGAGATGATTCCAGTTTCGTCATCTTTCAGGTCCTTCCTTCGTTCTCGTCTCAGTTTCACGGTTTGATATTTTACCGCAGATCCATCCCCCGCGCAACTTTTTCCTTCTCTCCGGTCGAAAGCTACCTCCCGGTCTGCATGCATTTGAGGTTCCGCCCAATGCACGTGAGGGCGGATTTGTCCGCCAAAGCGCCGTGAAAATTTTGTCATACCCCCTGTACAAATCCGGATTTCTATGCTATACTCCCCTCCGTACCCCAACCCTGGTCAACTGTTTCAGCTTCCCGCGTGGTTGTTCTCTTGACGCCATCGGAAGGAAAGAGCACAGTATCTCCACCAATGGCGCGGGTCGACAACATTTTTAGGGAGGTTTACCCATGTACGAAGACAAGACTCTGACCTGCCGTGACTGCGGCAACGAATTCGTTTTCTCTGCCAGCGAGCAGGCCTTTTTCGCCGAGAAGGGCTTCCAGAATGAGCCCAGCCGCTGCCCCGCCTGCCGTGCTGCCCGTCGTGCGCAGAACGGTGGCAATGGCCCCCGTCAGATGTACGAAGTGATCTGTGATGGCTGCGGCCGCACCACCCAGGTGCCCTTCCAGCCCCGCGGAGATCGCCCCGTGTACTGCCGTGAGTGCTTCGAGGCTCAGCGTCAGAATCAGTATTAATCCGGTCGATTTGCAAAGCCCGTGCGTTGAACAACGCACGGGCTTTTTTTCGGAAATAGCGTCGCACTGCCCGATCGGGCAGCGCGCTGCTGTATGGCTCAGCCGCAAAGCTTCCGGACAAGCGGCTCCAGTTCCTTCAGCGCCTGTTCAGCTTCCTCCGGGCTGGCTCCACTTGAGAACAGATAAGCCTTCAGCTTCGGCTCCGTTCCGCTGGGGCGGACAATGAATTTCTGCCCGTTTACAAGTCTGAACGCAATCACATCACTCTTCGGCAGCCCTGTTTCTTCCCGCAGATAGTCCGTTCTCCGGGCCCCGGCCATCATTTCTGATCCGAACGTTTCCACCGGTCTCCGCAGTTCCTCCATGATCTGCGCCATCCGCGCAGCCCCGTCCTGCCCCTCATACTGGAAGGTCAGCGTCTTCTGCGCATAATACCCGAACTCTTCGCACAATTCCCGCAGCCGGTCCAGCAGGGTCTTTCCCTCCGTCTTCAGGTTTGCCGCCATTTCGCACAGCAGCAGCGCTGCGTTCACCGCATCCTTGTCGCGCACATCGGTCCCGCTCAGATATCCGTAGCTCTCCTCGAAGCCGAACAGGAACCGGTCCGTTTCACCGGCTTCATCCAGATGATGAATCTGCTCACAGATGAACTTAAAACCGGTCAGAACATTCCGAAGCTCAATTCCGCGCTTTTTGCACAGTGCCTCAGCCATATCCGTGCTTACGATTGTCTTCACGGCCACCGGCGGCTTCTTTCCGCTTTGTCTGATGTTCGTCGTCAGGTAGTCCAGCATCAGCATGCCCATCTCGTTTCCGCTGATCAGCCGGACATCGTTTCCGACCCGAACGCCTGCACCCATCCGGTCCGAATCCGGATCCGTCGCAAAACAGAAATCCGCGCCGGTTTCGACACATTTCCGGATGGACAGCGTCATCGCCTCCCGGATCTCCGGGTTCGGATACGGGCAGGTCGGGAAATGCCCGTCCGGGTTCTCCTGCTCCTCAACCATCTCCACGGTGATATTGCCCATCCGGCGGAGGATCTCCCGTACAGGCACATTCCCCGCGCCGTTCAGCGGCGAATAGACTACGTGCAGCGGGGTGTCACAGGGCCTGACCCGCAGCCGCAGAATCGCTTCATAATAAGCTTCGATGGTTTCCTCCGGAATATACCGGATCATTCCCGCTTCCAGCCCCCGCCTGAAATCAGGCAGCTTTTCCGCCAGCATGTTCTGCCCGGAAATATACCCGGTAATCCGGTCCGCCGCCTCCAGGGTAATCTGGCATCCGTCATCCCCGTATACCTTATATCCATTGAATTTGGCCGGATTATGGCTTGCCGTCACCATGACGCCCGCGCTGCATTTCAGATGGCGTACTGCGAAGCTGAGCATCGGCGTCGGATGCAGATCCGTGTAAATCCATACCCGGATCCCCATCTCCGCCAGTGCTGCTGCCGTCAGTTCGGCAAAATCCCGGCTGTGAATCCGGCTGTCAAAGCTTACGGCACAGCCGGGATCCTGAAAAGACGCTTTCAGATAGGTACCCAGCCCCCGGGTAGCCCGCAGCACGGTGAATACATTCATCCGGTTGGTCCCCGCTCCCAGCACGCCTCGCAGCCCGCCGGTCCCGAAAGCCAGCTCCCGGTAAAAGCTGTCATTTTTCTGCAGTCCGTCCATGGTCCGCAGCTCTTCCTGAAGCTCCTCCGGCATCGCCGGACAGGCCAGCCATTCCTGATATTCCGCTTCGATACTGTACATATCCAAATTCCCCCTTCCGGAAAATAAAAAAACCGCACCTTCCGTGCGAAACCATCCCTCCCGGTGCCGCGGAGGTTAGACCACACGCTGCGCCGCGGAGGTGACCATCTGGCTCTTCCGGAAGGGGCGGATATTTTCCGTCCATGTAAATCCGTCCAACAGCAGATTGATGCCATATTCCACCAGCACATTGCTGATGTCTTCGAACAGGACATACAGGTGCCTTGCGAAAAAACCGCCCGGGCTTCCACAGGGCTCGCACAGCAGCTGGTTCATCCCCCAGACCCGGATTGGATCATATCCGTCAAATGCAAATGAGCTTCCGTAAGCGCTGTCCGCATTCCCGCGCAGGTCACACGGCGTAGAGGGCAGCCAGCTGCTTGCATTCCGCAGCAGTCCGTAAAAGCACTGGAGCACCCGTCCCGGCAGGGAGAAACAGAGCTCGTCGATGAATGCCCCGTTCACATCATATGTGGAAAAACTCAGGATCCCATTCTCGTACAGGATGACACTGAATCCGCCGTCCTGCGGGGGCACGTTCTGGCTGAAGGGGCGGAATTTATATTGAAAAATCGGCTTATGACCATATCTGGCAATCAATCCGTCCGCCCCCTTTCCGTTTCATTCATGGAATCCAATACTTTTGATATAATAGTCCCCAATATGACTTTTTTCAAGTCCTGTACACTACATCTTGTGGTCAAAAGTATGAACTTTTTGTAATATTCACAAAAAAAGAAAGCCTTCCCTCCACTTCTGGTGGTCGGGAAGACCTTCCTGTCCCGGATTTAGGGCGAATTATTGCTTCTTTGTTACTTTTCCCGGGACACAGTGGATGTTTCAGAAACACCCAGATAAGCCATCAGCGCATCCCGGTTTTCAATCGGCGTGGTGGTAGGCCGCCCCAGATCCTTCCGCGCTCCGCAGGCGCAGTTTACCTCGATCAGAACCGGACCTTCCTCCGGCCGCAGCGCTGTCAGGGCTTCCTTCAGGCTGGCAGGATCCGCAGCGCCCACCGCCTTCCGGTATCCCAGTTCAGTCGCAATCCGGATCCACGGAATCTCCGGATCCCCGATCGGCATGCCGCCAACCGTTTCATGGGCACCATTGCCGATGATCACATGAATCAGGTTTCTCGGCTTTCTCCGTCCGATCATGGCCAGCGCGCCCAGATGCATCATTGCCGCGCCGTCCCCGTCCAGACACCAGATCCGCCGGCCGGGCTGCTCGAGAGCCATCTGCATCGCAATCATGGAGGCATGGCCCATGCTTCCAACCGTCAGAAAGTCCTTCTCATGTCCCTGGCCGGCCCGCTCCCGGATCTCGAAAACCTCCCGGCTCAGCTTTCCGGTCGTACAGACCCAGGCATCCCCTTCCTGACCCGCCGTCAGTAGTACTTCCGCCGCTTCCTCCCGGGACATCCTGTTCCCATTCCGGTAGTCCGGCTTCTCCGCAGTGGTCAGCCCGCCCTTTCGGACCACAAGGGCCGCGCAGCGGTTTTTCGCCAGTTCTTCCCGCAGCTCTCCAAAGTCCTTCCGAAACGATTCCTCCGTCGTTTCCGGACTGATGATCCGGCAGGGAATTCCCATCAGTTCAAGCTGTCCGAGGGTGATGGCACCCTGCTTCTTGTGCTGCGGTTCGTCATGAACGCCTGGCTCGCCCCGCCAGCCGATCACCAGCAGACAGGGCATGCAGTAAACCTCAGGATCCATCAGCGAGGCCAGTGGATTGACTGCATTCCCCAGCCCGCTATTCTGCATGTAGCACAGCGCCGGCCGCCCTGTCGCCAGAAAGTGCCCTGCGCAGAGCCCGATGGCGCCTCCCTCATTATGCGCCACCGTGTGTTTCCCGCTCTCCGTCCCATACCGGGCGTACAGCAGGTCACACAGACCCTTCAGCTGGCTGTCCGGCACCCCGGTGTAAAAATCGATTCCGGCTTCCTCACAGGCCTCCAGCAGTATTATTGCATCCATGCTTTTTCACCCCGCTCCTCTGTTTCTTCCGGTGAATACTTTATCACTTTCCGTTCCGCCTGTCGAATCCGTTTTCCCTTTCGACCGCGGTTCGAAGACCGCTTTGCAGGATTTTCCGCCTCCGCGTGGTATTTGTATTTTCAGAAGCGATGGAAGGAGTGCCTCAGCCATGACCATTCGGGAACGGACGGAAGCCAACGAGCGCCTGATTCTTTCTCCCTTTGCGGCCCTGGCGGCGGAAAGCCGGGGGCGGGAAAAAGCGGTTCCTCCCTGTGAGATCCGGACGGATTTCCAGCGGGACCGGGATCGGGTAATCCACTGCAAGGCCTTTCGCCGCCTGAAGTTTAAAACCCAGGTCTTTCTCTCTCCGGAGGGAGATCATTATCGTACCCGCCTGACCCACACTCTGGAGGTGGCTCAGGTGGCCCGGACCATCGCCCGGGGGCTCCGGCTCAATGAGGATCTCACCGAAGCCATCGCGCTCGGACACGATCTGGGGCATACGCCGTTTGGGCATATCGGGGAGCGCACGCTGAATGATCTGCTCCCCGGCGGCTTCCGCCATAATGAACAGAGCCTGCGCGTGGTCGAGCAGCTGGAAAACAGCGGGGCCGGCCTGAATCTGACCTGGGAAGTCCGGGACGGAATCCTGAACCACTCCGGCGCCGGCTTTCCCGCCACCCTGGAAGGGGAATGCGTCCGCCGCGCCGATCGCATTGCCTATCTGAATCACGACCTGGACGACGCCCTGCGGGCCGGCGTACTGAAGGATTTTGAGCTGCCGGCGGACTGCCTGCGGATTCTGGGAAGAACCCATGGTCAGCGGATTGATACCATGATCCGGGATATCGTTTTCCACAGTGAAAACCTGCCGCATCTTGCCATGAGCGCTCAGGTGGAAAGCGCTATGAACGGTCTCCGGGAGTTTATGTTTGAGAAGGTTTACCGGGACGGATGGCGCGACCCGGAGGAACACCGCTGCGATTATATCCTCCGGGCCATGTTCAGCTATTTCTGCGATCACCCGGGAGAAATGCCCGAGGAATACATCATGATTACCTACCGGGATGGTCTGGAACGGGGTGTCACCGATTTCCTCTCCGGGATGACGGATCGCTATGCTACCCGAAAATTCAGGGAGCTCTTCGTTCCCTCCTCTTTTCAGGCTTTCTGACCTTTTCGCGGCCGGGACTTTTCAGTTCATGCCTGTTTCTCCGATTGCTCTCAGCGCTTCCTGATAATACGCAGCATCCGCCTCCGCCTGCTGAAGCAGCTCCGCCTCCGCGGTTCCGGCGCTTCGCAGGCCTTTTATTTTTGCCCGCTGTACGGCATACTGATGCTGCAGGTATCCCGCCAGCACCGGGCTGTCCGATGCCGTCAGCCGTTTCCCGGTCCGGAATTCGCTTTCCGTCATCTCCTCCGCGCCGGGCAGCGCCCGGATCATCAGATAATACCGCCCCGCGGCCAGGCAAGGCGTCTCGCAGTCGATATGATATCCGATCTCCGACACCGCCCGGCGCACATGGAGCAGATCCGTATGCGCTGAAAGCAGCAGCGGCGCGCTCCGCAAATGGTCCTTTCCCGCCTCCAGGATACCCCGGATCGTCCGGCCGCCCATCCCCAGGACAGAAATCATCCCGCAGGCTTCCCGGATGGGAGCCAGCCCGTCCCCCTTGCGAAGCTCTGCCCGGTCCGTCATCCCAGCCCGGATCAGATTGTCCCGGGCATTGTTCAGGGCGCCGTCGCTGATATCCGTCAGAATCATTCTCCGGCATTTCCCGGCCCGCAGCAGCGCAATCGGCAGATGGGCGTGATCCGTGCCGATATCTGCCGCCAGATCACAGTCCCTGTACAGATCGTAGGCCAGCCCCAGCCTCTCATCCAGCCGCATTATACTCCCCCGTACTGAAAAGCAGCGCGTTAACCGCGCTGCTTTGTCCTTTCTGAAATTGCTGAAATTTCTCCCCGGTACATTCAGTCCAGATAATCCCGGAGCTTTTTGCTGCGGGAAGGATGGCGCAGCTTCCGCAGCGCCTTCGCCTCGATCTGGCGGATACGTTCCCGCGTTACGTTAAACTCCTTCCCGACTTCCTCCAGCGTCCGCTGCCGCCCGTCGTCCAGGCCGAAGCGCAGCCGCAGCACCTTCTCTTCCCTCGGCGTCAGGGTGTCCAGCACTTCCATCAGCTGCTCCTTCATCAGGGCGAAGGAGGCGGCTTCCGCCGGAGCGGGGGCATCCTCGTCCGGGATGAAATCGCCCAGATGGCTGTCCTCTTCCTCTCCGATCGGGGTCTCCAGGCTCACAGGCTCCTGCGCAATCTTGATAATCTCACGGACCTTGTTCTCGGAGATGTTCATCTCCTTGGCGATCTCTTCGGGCGTAGGCTCCCGGCCGTATTCCTGCAGCAGCTGGCGGCTGACACGGATCAGCTTGTTGATTGTCTCCACCATATGCACAGGGATGCGGATCGTCCGGGCCTGATCCGCGATGGCCCGGGTAATCGCCTGACGGATCCACCAGGTGGCATAGGTGGAAAACTTGAAGCCCTTCCGGTAATCAAATTTCTCCACCGCCTTGATCAGGCCCAGGTTCCCTTCCTGAATCAGGTCCAGGAACAGCATGCCCCGGCCCACATATCTCTTGGCGATGCTGACCACCAGCCGGAGATTGGCCTCCGCCAGCTGCTGCTTGGCCGCCTCGTCCCCATCCTCCAGGCGCTGGGCCAGCTCAATCTCCTGATCCGCCGTCAGCAGCGGCACTTTACCGATTTCCTTCAGATACATGCGGACCGGATCGTCGATGGCGATCCCCTCCGGCACGGAGAGATCCAGCTGTTCCTCGACGGTGATTTCCTTCTCGCTTGCCATCGCCGCCTGGGCTGCGCTGTCCGCCGCCGCTTCCTCCGTCATCGGGATATCCGCCTCGTCGTTCACCACGGAGATGCCGTAGGCGTCCAGCGTTTCCAGGATTTTATCCAGCTGCTCCGGCTCCATCTCCTGCTCGGTCAGACGGTCCATGATCTCCTTCGAGGTCAGCACACCCTTCTTTTTCCCATAGGCATAGAGCTCGTCCAGCCTGCTGTTCTGCTGCTTTTCCGCCTTTTCCTGTGTCAAAGGTGATCTCTCCCTTTCTCTGTCCGGCTCAGCCCATTTTCCGCAGCCGTTCACTCACGGCCTGGTATTCCGCCAGCAGCCCAAGCTGCTCCGTTTCATCGTTACAGTTCGCCAGCCGTGTCTCAATTTCCTTTAATTTCTTTTCCTGCCCGCCGCGGCGGATCCGCGTCACACAGTCCTGCGCCATGGATATCAGCTCATCTGTGCTGCCGGCCACCGGTGTCAGCAGCATCCTTGCCATCCGGGAACGGGTTTCCCCGTCCGCTGCCTGATCGACCAGGGAGGCTGGTTTGGCTCCCTTTTTCAGATCCTGATATATTAATTTCAACTCCGGGTCGTCAAAATCCTCTTCCGTCGCCAGATCTTCCGGCAAAAGCCCGGTAGCCAGAAGGCTCAGCAGCATTTCCTGAGCCCGGATCATTTTCCATTCCGCTTCAGAAAGCTTGTTCCGGGAGCCGTTCCCCGCTGCCTGCCGCTTTTCCGTCTCGCCGGTCGGAACAAATCCGACCGCCTCCTCCGGGTCCATCCTTCGCGGACGCGCAGGCTGCGGCGGCGCTGCGCCGGTTCTTTTCAGCTCCTCCGCCAGCTGGGCTTCCAGAACCTCCCGGCTGAACCCCGTCTGGATCGCCAGATCCCGGAGATATCCGTCCCGCTCCACGGGTTCCAGCGGCGCGAAAATGGCAATGGCTTTCCGGGCGTATTCCACCTTCCCTTCCCGGGTGCTCAGATCCATTCCTTCCTTCAGACGGCGGATCCGGTAAGCCTCCGGCGCGATCGCCGGCAGCTTCTGAAAGCCCTCCGGACCGTCCCGGCGGATAAACTCATCCGGATCCAGCCCGTCCGGAAAATCCAGCACCCGGGCCGGAACACCTTCTTCCTTCAGGATTTCCAGCCCCCGGAGAATCGCATGCTGCCCGGCTGCATCGCCGTCATAGCTCAGATAAACCTGCGGGGCATAGCGTTTCAGCAGCCGCGCCTGCTCATTCGTCAGCGCTGTGCCCAGCGTGGCCACCACTCCCCGGACGCCGAACTGGGTCAGGCTCACCACGTCCATGTAACCCTCTACCAGAATCACCCGGTCCAGATTCCGCTCCTTCCGAAGCAGGTTGGCGGCAAAAACGCCCTTCCGCTTATTGAATACCGGGGTATCCGAGGTGTTCAGGTACTTGGGTTCCCCCTTGCCCAGAATCCGCCCTCCAAAGGCCAGCACATTGCCATACTGATCGATAATTGGAAAAATCGCCCGGTTGCGGAACATATCAAAAGCCCGCCTTGGCTTCGCCGGCGTATCCTCCGTTGCCGGAACAGCTTCGCGGATTACCGTCAGCCCCGCCAGCTGCAGCTCCTCCAGACTGAATCCCTTTTCCTGCAGATGCTTCGTCAGCGTATCCCAGCCTTCGGGCGCCGCTCCCAGGCCGAACTTCCGGATCACACCGTCGCTGAGTCCCCGCTTCCGCAGGTATGCCAGCGAAGCAGCCCCGGCCGGGCTGAAGAGGGTTTCATGGAAGAACCGGGCCGCCTCCCGGTTGGCATTCAGCAGCCGTTCCCGCTGGCTCCGCCGCCGTTCGTAGTCCTCGTCCTCGATCATCCGGGGCAGGGGCATGTGCGCCCTCTCCGCCAGCTGCTCCACCGATTCCGAAAAAGTCAGATGCTCCATATCCATCAGGAAGGAAAAGACATTCCCGCCTGCCTTGCATCCGAAGCAGTAATACAGCTGCGCCTCCCCGTCCACGGAGAAGGAGGCGGTCTTTTCCCCGTGAAAGGGACACAGGCCCCAGTATTTCCGTCCATTTTTCTTCAGCGATACATATCCGCTGACGACCTGCACAAGATCGCTCCTGCTTCGCAGCTCATCCAGCCACCCTGCGGGATATCTGGACGCCATCCCTTTCACCTCCTCCTGCTTCCGGTCTCTAATATTATTCTCTTCGGAAGGCAAAAATCCTGTCTCTTGCACAAACCGTAAAAATCCGCTATACTGCCGGGGCGTGTCAAACGCGGTGAGTTCGAGACCTTCCTCACCTAAAACAAAACTAAAGGAGAAAAAGAAACATGAATGGAAATCAAACCCGGTCCCACGCCCTTGAAATTGCCACAGGCAGCATGATCGTCGCGCTCTACGTGGTACTGACGTATGTCGCCAACGCCCTTGGCCTTGCCTCCGGCGCCATCCAGATCCGTATCAGCGAAAGCCTGACCATTCTGCCGGTTCTGATGGGTTCAGCAATTCCAGGCCTGGCCATCGGCTGTGTCCTCGCGAACCTGCTCACAGGCTGCGCCGCCCTGGATGTGGTTTTCGGCAGCCTGGCTACGCTGATCGGTGCGCTGGGCACCCGTGCCCTGCGGAAGCAGCCGAAGCTGGCCTGGCTCCCTCCGGTCATCAGCAACATGCTGATCGTGCTGATCGTGCCGCTCGTGCTGATCTATGTTTATCAGGTTCCGGACGTCTCTGTTACCATTCCCTTCGTCAACAAAACGCTGAGCGGTTCCGGATTCCTGCCCCTGATGATTACCGTCGGTATCGGGGAGGTCATCAGCTGCGGCATTCTTGGTATGCTGGTTTATCATGCCGCCCAAAAGGCCGGGATCCAGAAATATGTGAAATAAAGGAAGTCCGCCGCCATGACTGTTCAAAGCATTCTTGCCCTGCTGGACCAGGTCGCTCCCTTTGATACCCAGGAACCCTGGGATAACTCCGGTTTTCTCGTCGGGGAGCAGGACGCGGAGGTCACCGGAATTCTCTTCGCGCTGGATGTCACGATGGATGTGATCGATGAAGCTCTTCAGAAGGGCGCGAATCTGATTGTTACGCATCATCCGCTGATGTTCGATCCCCTTCGCCGCCTCACGGGCGACACGTATGAAGGTCGCCTTCTGCTGCGCCTGGCCCGGGAGCATATCAGCCTGATTGCCTGCCATACCTGCCTGGACCGGGCGACCGGCGGCATCAACGATGCGCTTGCCGAATGCATCGCGCTGCTGGATGTGGAAGGGGAAGGCTTTATTCGGGTGGGCAATCTGCCCGAACCCATGGTCGCCGGAGAACTGAAGGAATACCTGGCAGCCGCACTGGATACGACGGTGCGGCTCATGGGAGATCCGGCCCGGAAGGTCGGCCGGATCGGCCTGTGCAGCGGCGCCGGGTCCGGCGAGTGGGAGGAAGCCGCCGCGCTGGGAGCGGAAGCCTTCCTCACCGGCGAAGTGAAGCATCATCATGCCCTGGCCATGGCGGATGCCGGCATTCCCTGCTTCGAGTGCGGCCATTTTGCCACGGAGCAGCCGGGCATTTTCGCCCTCGCCGATGCTTTACAAAGCGCACTGAATCAGGTACAATACAAATTGGGTATTTATCATTCGGCAGCAGGCGCTTATGGGGCCGGCTGCCGTCCGGGGCAGGCGGAGTGATGCCCTTTTCTTCCTGCCGGACAGGAGGTACCGATGGATAAGTTCGAAGCACTGTGGGCCTATCAGACCGAGGATATCAAGGCGGATGCCATCGCCAATGAAATCCGGCGTTCGCCGATCCGGCAGAAGCTGGAAAAATCCCGGGATTTCATTATGGACCGTCAGAAGCAGTACAAACAGATTGAGGACAGCATTGCCGGGATTACGGACCGGAAGGACGTGCTGGAGCAGGCCTTGGACCGGGCCGTCCGCCAGCTGGAGAGCCTGAAGGAGCAGATGACCGGCGTGGATCCTGAGGATGAAAACGCCGTGGAAACGCTGCGGAAGGATGTCTCTGAAGCCCGGGATCAGCTCCGTTCCTTTGAGAAGGAGCTGAACCAGATGAACACGGATTCCGCGAACTACGACAAGCAGCTCCGGGCCGTCCGCGTTGAAGCCGCGAAAGCAAAACAGTCCTTTGACCAGCTGAAAGTGGATTACGAAAATGAGAGCAAGGCCAAGAAGGCGGAGCTGGAAGCCCAGCGCGCCCGGGTCAAAGCTCTCGAAGGCACGGTGGAACCGGATCTGATGGCGGAATACCTCTCCATCAAGAAGCACACAACGCCGCCGGTTTCCCGCCTGCAGTACGGACAATGCTCCGGCTGCAACACCTCCCTCCCCTCCGCCATCCTCAGCAAGATCCGAAACGGCACCCTGGTGGAATGCGAGACCTGCGGACGGATGATTATCCAATAAAGCTTCTCCGGGCGAAACCGGAGATGCCCCCTATGAATGATAACACAGATGCCCGCCCGTCTCGGGCGGGCATTGGGTTCAGCTGCCGTTTCCGCCCTGTTGATCCGGTTTCTCCGGATGCCCGGATCCGTCCGGCTGAACGGCAGCAGGCCATCCCATCTGAAAGGACGGAATTCCATGCGCTCCAGCGGCATTCTTCTGCATATCACGAGTCTCCCCTCTCCCGGCGGGATCGGAGATCTGGGACCGGAAGCCTATGCTTTCGCGGATTTTCTGGTTTCCGCCGGCATGAAAATCTGGCAGGTGCTGCCCATCGGCCCCACCGGGTACGGCGAAAGCCCCTACCAGTCTCCCTCCGCCTTCGCGGGCAATCCGCTCCTGATCTCCCTGTCCCGTCTCCGGGACGAGGGGCTCCTAACCTATGATGACAGCGAAATCTTCGTCCCGGCGGATCCGGAACGGGCCGACTACGCCGGGGCCTGGAAATCCAAGGAACCGCTCCTCCGCCGGGCCTTCCGGCAAAGCGGGGACCGGCTCCGGCCGGAGCTGGACGCCTTCCGCCGGAAAAACCGCTGGGCCGCCGATTTTGCCCTTTTCTCCGCCGTCAAAGCCTATTTCGGCGGTGAAATGTGGAGCCGCTGGCCGAAAAAGGGCATCCGGAATCACCGGCTCCTTTCCCGCTGGCTGTACGGCAGCATGCTCCGGGAAGAGATCGACTTCCACCTGTTCTGCCAGATGATCTTCATGCGCCAGTGGTTTGCCCTGAAGAAATACTGCAATGACCGCGGTCTGCTCCTCTTCGGGGATATGCCCATCTATGTGGCAGAAGATTCGGCAGACACCTGGACGCACCCGGAGGTTTTTCAGCTGGATAAAAACCGCATCCCCGAGCGGGTCGCCGGCGTGCCGCCGGACTGCTTCTCGGAGGACGGCCAGCTCTGGGGCAATCCCCTTTACCGCTGGGATTATCTGAAGCAGAAGGGCTATTTCTGGTGGGTGGACCGGATGAAGGCCATGAACCGTCTTTTCGATATCGTGCGGGTCGATCACTTCATCGGCTTCGGTCACTATTATTCCATTCCCTACGGGGCGCCGAACGCCCGGAACGGCCGGTGGGAGGATGGTCCATGCCGTCCCCTCTTTGAAACCCTGCAGCGGGAAATTCCCGGCATGCGGATCGTCGCGGAAGATCTGGGCGAAGTCAACGATCAGGTCCGGGATCTGATGGACTGGACCGGCTATCCCGGCATGAAATGCCTCTGCTATGGCTTCGGCGGAGATATCACCAATCAGCATCATCCCGCCAACTATACCCCCAATATGGTGCTCTATACCGGCACCCATGATAACGATACCATGCTGGGCTGGGCCCGGCAGGCGGATCCGAAGGAACTGGCCTTCGCCATGAAGACGCTGGGCTTTGAAACGCCGGAGGAAGCACCGGCCGCCTTTGTCCGGGGCGCCCTGGCATCCATGGCGGATACCGCTGTAATTCCCATGCAGGATATCCTTGGTCTGGACAATTCCGCCCGGATGAACCTGCCCGGCACGGTCGGAGGCAACTGGCTCTGGCGCATGAAGCCCGGTGCAGCCGCTCCGGAAATCGCGGCCGGGCTTCGGAAACTGAATGAGGAAACCGGAAGGCTGCAATCCTGACAAAGCCGGAAAGGACAGCGCAGATCACCGCCCCGGCAGAAGGAATCCCGGAAAAGAGCCCGGGAATGATCGGTTTGGGGCAAAGGCGCATGATACAACTTTTCAAACGAAGGGAGAAAATCATCTCATGAACGCAAAGGAACTGATTCAGACAACGGAGGCCATTCTGCTGACGCAAAGCCACAAAGCCCTCCAGGACGCCACACCGGTGGAGCTGCATAACGCCCTGTCCGCGGCAGCCATGGAAGCCCTAGCCCCGGTCTGGAGCCGGCGGGAGGCGGACCGTGCCGGAAAACGGCAGGCATATTACCTGTCCATGGAATACCTGGTAGGCCGGCTGGTATACAATAACCTGTACTGCATGGGACTTCTGGAGGAATGCCGGAAACTGCTGGCGGATAAGGGCGCTGACCTCGCCATCCTGGAGGATATCGAGGATGACGCTTTCGGCAACGGCGGACTCGGACGCCTCGCCGCCTGCTTCCTGGACAGCGCGGTGACCTGTGAAGTTCCTCTGACCGGTTACGGTCTCCGCTTCCGTTATGGTCTCTTCCGGCAGAAGTTTATGGACGGGCGGCAAACGGAAATTCCGGATGACTGGTCCCGCTTCGGGGATCCCTGGTCCATCCGCCGGCTTGACGAAGCCGTCGTCGTTCCGATGAAAACCGGCGACGTGCTGGCTGTTCCCTATGATATGCCCGTGGTCGGCTATGGGATGAAAAACGTGGGAACGCTCCGCCTCTGGCAGACCGAAAGCCTGCACGAAATTGATTTTCCCCTCTTCAATGACCAGCAGTATGCCCGGGCCTCCGCCGGCAAGAATCAGGCGGAGGATATCGTCAAATTCCTCTATCCCAATGATTCAAAGCGGGCCGGCAAACAGCTCCGGGTCAAACAGCAGTATGTGCTGATTTCCGCCTCCATGCAGGATCTCCTGCGCCGATATGAGCAGCGTCACGGGCAGGATTATTCCCGCTTCGCCGATGAAATCGCCGCCCAGCTGAACGATACCCATCCTGTGATGGCCATCCCTGAGCTGATCCGGCTGCTGGGCCTTCGGGGCGTGGATTTCGAAACAGCCTTCGGCATCGCCCGGAAAACTTTTGCCTATACGAACCATACGGTCATGCAGGAAGCCCTCGAAAAATGGGATCTGAGCCTGCTGAACTCCGTCTGTCCCGCCATCGTTGTGATCATACGGCAGATTGATGCCCGCTTCCGGCAGGAGATGCAGAAGCTGGGAAAAGAGGTCCTCCCGGACCGCTGCATCATTGAAGGAAAACGGGTCCATATGGCCCAGCTGGCTGTCTACGCCACCCATGCGGTCAACGGCGTGGCGGAGTTGCACTCCCGGATTCTGAAGGAGGATGTCTTCGCAAAGTGGTTTGAGCTGTATCCGGATCGCTTTCAGAACAAGACGAACGGCATTACTCAGCGGCGCTGGCTCGGCCTTTGCAATCCGGAGCTGTGCAGTCTGATCGAAAGCCGCATCGGCGGCGGATTTGAAACGGATCTGGGGAAGCTGAAAGCCCTGGTTCCGCTGATTGATCCATCCCTCTGCGCTGATTTCATCGCCGTCAAGCGGGAAAAGAAAGCCCAGCTGACCGCGGAAATCACCCGCCGGGAAGGCATCACGCTGGATCCGGGCATGGTATTCGACGTCCAGGTCAAGCGGCTGCATGAATACAAGCGCCAGTTTATGAACGCCCTGTCCATCCTCGCGATTTATTTCGACCTGAAGGAAGGAAAGCTCGCGGACCTGCCTCCCGTGGCCATGATTTTCGGCGCCAAGGCCGCGCCGGGGTACGCACGCGCCAAGGCCGTCATTCACTGGATCAACATGATCGCGGAGATGATCAACGCCGATCCGGAGGTCAGCGCCCGGCTGAAGGTGGTCTTCGTCCAGAATTATGACTGCTCCTGGGCGGAGAAGATCATCCCTGCCGCCGATATTTCCGAGCAGATCTCCCCCGCCGGCACCGAAGCCTCGGGAACGGGCAACATGAAGCTGATGCTGAATGGCGCCGTAACCCTGGGCACCTTCGACGGCGCGAACGTGGAGATCGTGGAGGAAGCCGGGCGGGAGAACAATTACATTTTCGGCGCCACGGTGGAAGAGCTGAACGCCATCCGGGATTCCTACGACCCGAAAGCCATCTATGACGCGGATCCCGTGATCCGCCGGGCGCTGGACACCCTGACCGACGGCACCTTCCCGGATGAGGACGGCGCGCTGGCCGAACTGCACGACGCGATCCTGAAAGGCGCCAGCTGGCACCAGCCGGATCACTATTTCGTCCTGAAGGATTTCCCCTCCTATCTGGAAACGAAGCTCCGGGCCATCCGCGACGCGGGTCTGGAGCCCGATGCCTTCGCCCGCAAATGCCTGATGAATGTCGCCTGCAGCGGCAAGTTCTCCTCAGACCGCACCATCCTCCAGTATGCAAAGGAAATCTGGAATCTGTGATCCATGCACAGCACAGACCCCCGCAGCGGATGCCGCGGGGGTCTTTCTTTTGTTGATCCGTTCAATCCGGAACGTTTCTTCCCGGGCAGAAAATTTCCCGCCGGAAGCAGGTTCGCTTACTTCTGATTCAGCATGGCAATCAGGCCCTTCAGCTGATCGGCCAGCGCTTTGCCGCCTCCGAAGCTGACGAGGCCCCGCAGCGGCATATAGTTCATCATGGCCGCGCTCATATCATCCGTGACCGCTTCAGCAGCTGCT
>JAFRGU010000029.1 GCA_017433675.1 Clostridia bacterium | reverse complement strand
GGAAAGAAAGAGAAGGTAACCCAGGTCAGCCCGGTGACCGGGGCTACGATGAAGCAGCATTCCACCGGCGATGAAGTGAAAGAACTGCAGAGCCGGCTGAATACGCTGGGCTATTATGACGGGGAAAGTACGGGCACTTTTGATCTCGCGACAAAGAAAGCGGTTATTGCGTTCCAGAAGAAAAACGGCCTCACAGCCGATGGCGTTGCCGGGGCGGATACACAGCAAAAGCTGTGGGACATGGAAGCCCTGAGCAAGGCAGATACCCCCACACCGAAGCCTACCGCGACGCCCTCTCCGGAGCCCACGTATACGATCCCGGAAAACACCGTGAAGAGAAACAGCCAGGGTGCGGATGCGAAAGCGGTTCAGAAGCGGCTGAAACAGCTGGGTTACTATTCCGGAACGGTGAACGGCAAGTTTGACGGCTACAGCGTAGCGGCACTGAAGGCTTTTCAGGAAGCACACGGCCTGGAAGCGGACGGCGCGGCCGGAAAGGCAACTTATGCCGTTCTCTTCAGCAATCAGGCGCTGAAGAAGGGAGCGACGCCTACCCCGATCCCCGAAGTGACTCCAGCACCCGGCGAGGAAGAATCCGGGATTCCGGCAGAAGCTTCCTATGAGACGCTCCGGAAAGGAACCTACAGCAGTGATGTGGCATACATGCAGCAGGTTCTGATTAATCTGGGATACCTGAGCGGGGAGCCGGACGGGAACTATGGCTCCCAGACGGAAAAAGCCGTAAGAGCGTTCCAGAAAATGAACGCGCTGGGCGTGGACGGCACAGCGGGAACTGCGACACTGACGAAGCTTTACGGCAGCGATGCGGTCGCAGCGACAGCGGCAACAGCCACAACAACCACAGATCCGAAAACCGGCAAGACGGTGACAACCACTCCCGCTCCGGATAATACCAACCTCAAGAAAGGTGCGAGCGGGGATGCCGTCAAGACCATGCAGGAGCAGCTGATTCAGCTCGGATATCTGACAGGCAAGGCGGATGGGAAATTCGGCGCCAAAACTTATGCCGCCCTGGTGGCTTTTCAGAAGGCGAACAAGCTGACAGCGGACGGCGTGGCGGGAACAAAGACCCAGAAGAAGCTGGGCAGCAAGAACGCAGTGGCCGCTTCCTCCGGTGAGACCGCGGCGACAGCGACGGAAACACCGGTGAAGGTTGCTGCAGCTCCGACGGGAAAACCGACCGCCGGGCGGGTACAGTATGCTAACTGGTATACCACAATCAAGGATGTCTGCAAGAAGTACCCTTATGCGACGGTATATGATTATGAGACCGGAATCTCCTGGCAGGTGCATATTTTCTCTGTCGGCGCCCATGCAGACTATGAGCCGCTGACGGCCAATGATACATCGAAGATGCTGAAGGTTTTCGGCGGAAATACCTGGAATGCCCGGGCGGTATGGGTCTCCTTTGCCAACGGCAGCGTCTACATGGGTTCGACTCACAGTCAGCCCCACGGAGTGAATCATATCACGGAGAATAATTTTGACGGGCATACCTGCCTGCATTTTCCCCGTACTCAGGCTCAGGTGGAATCCATCGGCGTCTATGCCACCAGCCACCAGAGCTCGATCGATGCAGGATGGGCAAAGACGCAATCCCTGAAATAAATCAGATTATCTGTTTTGTTAACAGCCTTTCTCCGGTTTTTATAGGGGGAAGGCTGTTCTTTATACAGACCGGACAGGCCGGAGGGACAGAGAAATGCAGGAAAAGAAAGAACCAATATTGCTCAGAACGACTGCGGACTGGGTGATCTGTGTCAAGCCTGAAGGCGTGGATTCAGAAAAGGAATTGCCGCGGATCCTGGGAGAAATGCTGGGAGAGCAGGATTTGCGCCCGGTGCACCGGTTGGATATGAATGTTGGCGGGGTGATGGTGTATGCCCGCAGTCCGAAGGCGGCCGCGGAGCTCAGCCGGCTGATACAGAATGGATTATTTCAGAAAGACTATCTTGCGCTGGTTCATGGATCGCTGACCCGGAAGGGCCGGATGGAGGATCTGCTGTGGAAGGACAGCCGACAGAATAAAGTGTTTGTGGTCAGGCGGGTTCGTCAGGGCGTTCACCGGGCGTCGCTGAGCTGGCGGCGCCTTTTCATT
>JAFRGU010000202.1 GCA_017433675.1 Clostridia bacterium | reverse complement strand
GCGTCTGTCATCATGATTGCCGTACCGAGCTGGATCCGGCCCGTGTAGGGATCCGCTGCGGGTCCCACAACAGCATAAGGGTAACCCATCAGCACGGCACGGTACTCCTCACTGAGGTTTACACCGACTGCGAAGCCGGTGTAGCTGTTGCTGGAGGCGAGCTCCTGCCCGGCGCTGTCAAGGCGCATCAGGTAATCGGTCCCCGCGATGCGGTTAAGCTCCTCAAGACCGTCCCGCACCTGATAGTCCGGGTATTCTGTCAGAAAGCCGGCCAGCATCTCTGCGCGTGCCCGGTAACAGTTCACAAAAGTGCTGCGGATCATATCCTCCTGACCCCTGCGCAGATCGATCTCATACTGGATGGTCTCCCGCTTGGCTCTGGCGGTGAAGACGGCATTCGTCCGGTTCTCCAGCAGCAGAAGCATGGCGGAAAAGAGAACGGTGACCGCAAGCACCACCAGCATGCCGGGTCGGGTCACCCGGCTCAGCTGACTGCGCGAGACAGCGACCGGGCCTTCTCTGCCCTTCTTCCGGAGAAGACTGCGGAAAACGTAGAGCTGGAACATCGCCATCCCGCAGCCGATGATGGATGAAATGGCCAAGGCGATGAAAAACCCGGTTCTGGAAACATCCAAATACGGGACCGTCATCAGAATATCCGTATTCTCCTCCGGAAGACGCATCAGTGCCGCGAGGTAACGCTCTCCCAGCAGGGTGATGATCTTGCTGGGCCGTGCACTTCCCCTTATTCGAAAGCTGCCGCTGTTCTGGAAGACCTTTGCGAGATCCTCGTACAGCTGCGAGGTCTGCTCAGGTGTGAGCTCGTCCAGCGGATAGCCTGTCAGTCTGTCGCCGGTTTTGGCAAAGGCGAAAGCATCGACCCCGGACAGCATGCGCTCAAGCACAGCGGACCAGTCGTTGACTTCATTGTACATCTTCAGCAAGGTTTCACACGGGAATTCAAAGAGCAGGCTGCGCGGCATGCTTCCCGGGATGGGAATCAGCACGAAGCCTCTGCCGTCGTTCTTTCCGGCAGCATCCCCGTCTTTCGAAAGCGCAGGATAGAGCTCCAGACGCGGGTCCCGGGGCTCAAGGCTCTGCATACAGCTGCGGACGGTCTCCTCCGGGCTCACCGGGCCGGTGGTGGCAAGCAGCTGCTTTTGCCCGTCCAGCAGGGAAATGCTGTCGGCTGAAACCGCCGCGCGCACCCGTTCCAGCTTCTCCGCATCCGGGATTCCGTTCTCTTTCATGAAGAGCTTCAGCCCGAGCTCTGCCCGGGCCAGAACATCGTCTTCGTATACGCGGCTGCGAAGCGCCAGCTCCTTCTTACAGCTGTCGACAATCCTCGGAATGTCACCAAGATGATCATCCATCCGCACCAGAATGATATTTCTGTAGTAAGAGAGGGCGGCGGAAAATACAAGAACCGCGATCAGCAGAAAGACACCCAAAGAAAAGGCGACAAGCTTTTTCCCGGTCTTTCCCAACAGAAGGGCTTTGATCCCATCAGAAGAATTTGTCATTGCCAGCCTCCTTCGAAGAATTACAATTATACTAACACAGTTTTCTGATGATTTCCACCGCAGAATGATAAAACCGTTCTTTTCGATCTCCAACGCCCCTTACCGCAGGACAAAATTGAATTTCTGTGTATGCTTGCACGAAAATCCTGTTGAACGGAGCCAGGCTATTTGATATACTGCAAGATAATAATCAGAATCCCGATCAAGGGGGATGGATGCCTTGGGAAAAAGCGTTCGAATCCCTC
>JAFRGU010000201.1 GCA_017433675.1 Clostridia bacterium | reverse complement strand
ACAGGAAATACAAAACAGGATAGACAGTTTCGGAGAAGGTGGAGTGTTCACAGCCTCTGATTTTCTTGACATAGCTGCAATGCCTGCAGTCAATGAGTCTCTGCACAGGCTAAACGAGAAGCAGTATATCAAGCGAATCATGCCAGTTCCTTCAGCGCGGCGACGGATTCATTGTTTTCCCAGGCTACGGTGACCGGGGTATCGTTGATCTTCATCTGCATCATGGGTTCCTCCTCCTCTTCGCTTTCGTCAAGCTCGATCAGCACGTCATAGCTGCCGTTCAGAGCCGCGATGTCCGACAGCGGGCAGGTGATCACGCCGATATTCACCTGACTGCCGTAGATCTCGGATTCGTCCTGATCCTCAAACAGGATCGTAAAGTAAGGCGCGTCGGTGGCGTAGTCGATATCGCCGTTCAGCCAGCCGTAATGCTCTTCTTCCTCATTGTAGGGCAGGTCTTCAGTCACGCCGCAGAAGTCATGGGAATAGCGGCTCATGTGCTGAGTGTAAGGCAGCTTGGCGATCAAGGCGCGGGCGGTTTCGCTGTCGTTCAGCACACCGGGGATCACGGTGTCGCCAAAGTGCAGCAGGATTTTCGTGCCGTTTTCCGGCGGCAGACGGGTCGGCATCGTGGAGTCATCGGTCTGCATCTGCGCGCCGTCCTTTGCCACACGCTTTCCGCTTTCGGCAGAAGCGGTCATGCACACAGACAGCATCATCAGAATCGCCAGCAGGATCATCATGGTACGCTTCATTTTAATTTCCTCCTCATTTTATCGTGCTTCGCACATATTCTCTCACTTCAGTTTCAGAGCTGCCGGGGTCAAATCCGGAAACCGCCACACCCCGGATCACGGCGGCGTCCGGCTGCATCTGCTGAATCTTCTCGACCGTATCCGCAAAGCGGCTGCCGCAGTGGGTGGTCATGACATACACCGTTTTGCCGGAAAGATCGGTTTCCTCCAGGAAAGCCCGCAGCGGGGTGCATACAGTGTAGTGCCAGATCGGGGCTACCAGCCATACAGTGTCATAGCCGCTGACATCTTCCAGATGAGAAGCCAGTGCCAGATCCACGTGATCGATATCCTGGCCTTCGCCTACCTGCACGGTCTGATCATAATCCGAAGGGTAGGTATATGCGGTCTGGATTTGGAACACATCCGCTTTAGTTTCCTCAGTGATCCAGCCGGCGATCATCTGGGCATTGCCGACCAGTGCGCCATCTTTGCCGCGGTTCAGGGTCGCACTGGAAACTACATCCACATCCGGATCAAACACGGTATTCCCGACCCGTGAGAACCAGACGACCAGTGTTCTGTGATTCTCTCCGGGGATCAGGCCGACAGGCTCCGCGTCCTGCGGGATATAATCTGCATACCGGGTGTAGTTACTGATCTCATCGTCACATTCCGCAAATGCGCCTGTCTGGAGTATTGCCAGCATCGCTGTCACCAGAATTGCGATCCATCTTTTCAATGCTTTCCCTCCTCTGCCGAAGAACCGTTTGTTTTTACGGTCCAGACCAAATAATCCAGCAGATCCAATTTCTTCTGTTCCGCGTGGATTCTCTGCAGCAGGAGGCGGCGGTAATCCGCAAGCAGTCGCATCTGATCCTTCTGACTTCCGGAATGCTGACACGCTTCGAACTGTTTGATCAGCTCCTTGCCGCAGCCCGCGTCCGCCAGGCATTCATAAACCTGCTCCTCGCTCATGGCAATCACATGCCCACCTCCCAGATCATATTATAAAGAACACCATTCAAGATAGCAAATACTTAAAAAATAATATGATTTTTGCTTTTCAGGCAATAATAAATGTGGTATGATGAAATGGGAGGGATGTATATGGAACTGAGGGTGCTCAATTATTTTCTGACGGTAGCGCGGGAAGGCGGACTGACCGGAGCCAGCGAAGTACTGCACGTTACGCAGCCCACCATGTCCCGGCAGATCCAGGAGCTGGAGGAGGAACTGGGGCAGAAACTGTTTATCCGCACGACCCGCTCCATGGTGCTGACGCCGGAGGGCATGCTGCTCCGCAAGCGTGCCGAAGAAATCCTGGAGATGGCGGAACGAACGAAAGCGGAGTTTTCCTCCATGGGCACCGCCGTGGCCGGGGATGTTTTCGTCGGCAGCGGTGAAACCTTCGCATTGAAAAAAGTGACTGACCTGATGGCACAGATCAGGGAGGATCATCCGGGCATCCGTTTCCAGATCTACAGCGGCAACGCGGAAGATGTGATGGAACGGCTGGAAAGGGGCTTGCTCGACTTCGGCGTTCTGGTGGAACCGGCGGATGTGTCTCGCTACAACAGCCTTCGGCTTCCCGCAAAAGACACCTGGGGCCTGGTCTTGCGCCGGGATCATCCGCTTGCTCAGAAAAAGCATATCCGGAGAGAAGATCTGACCGGCATTCCCCTGATCATGTCCCGCCAGGATATGGCATCACAAAAAGCCGGCAACGACTACCTCGACTGGTTCGGGAAAACCTATGAGTCGCTGAACATCGTTGCCGGTTACAGCCTGATGTATAACGGCGCGCTGATGGTCAAGTCCGGCATCGGCTGTGCGGTAGGCCTGGATCAGGTCGTCAACACTACAGAAACCTCCGACCTCTGCTTTCGTCCCTTTGATCCGCCGCTTGAAGCAGGCATCGTAGTCATCTGGAAGAAGTATCAGGTGTTTTCCAAGCCTGCTGAGATGCTGCTGGAGAGGATGATGGGTGTGTTCGGAGAATAGGGTTGAGGAAGGGCGTTAGCCCTCGCCCATTCTATAATGAGGCCTACTGTCCAAAGCAGATCGATTCTCGGAGCATCTGCATCGATGGGGACACCGGAACACTCTTAGCAACAAGGTTATGGTCTGTTGGCTCAGTTAGTAGAGCACATCCGCCACCTGTTATTCAGCTTTGTATTTTGTCCCTCTCCCGGTTCCGGTCACCGTGATGTACCCATTCTGCACAAGTCTGTTCAGAATTGTCACTGCCTTTGATTTGCCGAATCCGGTTGCTTCCACAACAGCAGAACTGGGCATTTCCCTGTTTTTCAGCAGCTGATATACTTTCTGCTCATCCGGCAATAAATCGCTTTTTTCCTGTAAAACCGGCAATATGATACATATTGCATTTTCAGTGATATTAAATGTTGGTTTGGTCATGCTGCCCTGATAGGCCTCATTGATCAAGGCTTACAGAGAATAGATGAGCCAAGCAAAGCGCCGGTTATTGCGTCAATCGAAACAGTTGTTGCAACTGTCATTGGAATATTTGGATATCATGAAAGGCTTGGAGTAGTCAGTCTTTTGGGTATATTCCTCGTTTTGATGTCTATCGTTATCATGAACTTCAAGGAAAAGATCACATAGCGTATGTCTGCCATTGACAGAGGAACATTTATCCTGCCAGTCTGGATGATTTAAAGCGATGCAGATGCAGGTACATATCTCCCGGAAGACATGCAGATGCCTGCCGGGATTACAGTCCATCGTCTGCTTGCCCAATTCCTCCGGACTGTATAACTTCAACAGCTTCGGGGACAGCTTCTGCATGCCTTCACAGGAACAAATGAAGCGGGCCATGGAGAAACATCAGGCGCAGGCTGCTTCAACGCCACTGACGGCCGGAAAAAGCGTTCTCCTGTTAATCCCATTGACAGTATTTCGGTCAACCGATATAATAATGATGCAGGAGGTGAAACATATGACGCTCAATTCGATCCTGGCGCAGAAGAACATGACCAGGTATCGCCTTGCAAAAGTCACGGGACTTCCCAATGCAACCATCAGCGATATTTGCAGCGGCAAGGCACGAATAGAAAAGTGTTCTGCTGATACGCTGTATAAAATTGCTCGTGCTCTGGATGTCAGCATGGAAGAGCTGATTCGCGAACAGATGGAAGCTGTACCGGAGCATAGGGCCTCTTTTGATGTTTTCAAAAGTAATATTTGTCATCAGGTGAAAGATCAGGGTGATCTTGATTTCATTATTCAAACATTGGAAAGCGGCATCATTCGTAAGTATGCTTCTCAGGGTTGGTATGCTGAAAGCCTGTATCTTCTTGCGATGGTGGATTATTTGTCACGCGAGAATGGCCTGCCTCTCTGCACCGACTATGACGATCTGCGTCAGACAAAACTGAAAAAGCCTCTCTACCCTTTCAGCGTTATCATAGCAGATGCAATCGTTGGCGACAGTAAGCACACAAAGAACAGCATGGATAATGCAATACCTGAGTTTGCCCGTTTCAACATCGTCGAAAGCGAGGTAAGAAACGTTGTCTGAATTTCCCTTCACTTCTGAAAATATTGATTTTTACCTGCGTGAACTTGCAAAAGCTTATAAAAAGATGGGCGGCAAAGGTACGCCTGCTGAAATCATCCTCATTGGCGGTGCCGCGATCCTTACAAACTATGGCTTTCGTGAAATGACCTATGACATGGATGCAATTATTACAGCTTCTTCAGCAATGGATGACGCCATTCGCCAGGTCGGAGATGCTTATCAGCTCCCGGTAGGATGGCTGAATGCTGACTTCCGAAAGACGAAATCATATACGCCCAAACTGATCCGGTTTTCCAGGTACTACAAGACGTTTT
Source organism: Clostridia bacterium (assembly GCA_017433675.1). Lineage (GTDB taxonomy): Bacteria > Bacillota > Clostridia > Christensenellales > Aristaeellaceae > Aristaeella. The sequence continues at coordinate 15,920 of JAFRGU010000201.1, read as the reverse complement.
CCGGAATCCTGTCTGTTCGGACAATCACAGGTGAATACCTGGTAGCCATGAAAATGGTTTCTGCCCGACAGTATAAAAACGATCTTTCAGACATTGTTGGCATGATCGGTGAACACCAGCGTCGCGGCTTGCCTTTGTCATATACACAGATAGATCAGGCCGTAAATGAGCTTTACGGATCATGGGATGTAATTGATGCGGATACAAGGCAGCTCCTGGAAAAAGTGCTCTCCCTTCCTGATGTGTCTGCTGTATATGAAGAATATCGAAACGCGGAAATAGAAGCCAAAGACCTGCTTGCGGACTTTGAAAAGAAGTACCCTAATGTTCTGCAGGAAAGCAACTTAAAGGATATTCTGGCGAAAGCAAGAAGAAAGAAACAGGAAGAAACCCGATAACTGAATCAACGTCCGGCATGAGAAACCGACAGAAATGCCGGTTTTTTCATGTCTGTCGGTCCCTTCAAATCTGGATCCCCCTGTGAAACATGCACGTGAACCGGTTCCAGCGGGTCGTTTTCGTTTGCCCGGAAATATGCCCCCAAAAACTGGATATTCCGGTCCGAAAGAGCCCTTTACTAAAATATTATTTACTTCATCACACAAATACTCTATTCTGTTTGATGATAATAAGATTGCTTTACACGAACAGATTCCCGCAGAGATCATCACCTGCGGGAATCTCTATGTCAGCCCTTATGCCCGATCCGCATATCCTGTTCAACGCTGATGCAAACTTGATCAACCCTGGCAGGATAGCGTGTACCCCTGCCCGTATACCCCGGACTTGTATGCGTACGGTGCACAAACATGCATGTCTCAGCCGGTAGTCTTATGCGGTTAAAACATTCATCTTGACAGCTTGGAATCTATCTGCAGATAAACATACCGTATTCTTTAGGCAGATCGATGCTTCCGCCAGCTGTATGTTCTCTCAGAATTGCCCGTATCTTCTGAACCGGGAGATCTATGACTGCTTTGAACGAAGCAAGGCTGCGCAAATACTCCACAAGATCTTCCGTTTCGGTAATGTGAAGGGAATCCTCATAGAATATGGATGTGATATCCTCAAAAGATGTGCTGAGTTTTTCCTTTCCGTTCTGCATCGTAAAATTGTGATTCGGCTTGAAATCCTCTCCGCTGAGTTTGAACCACTCGGCGAGCTTGTCAGTAAAGTTATGCTCTCCGAATGTGGCGCAATAGAATATGCCTCCCGCTTTCAGCACTCTCCGCACTTCCCGGAGTCCTTTTTCGATATCCGGAACATGATAAAGCATGGAATTGGCAATCACAATATCAAAAGTGCCATTCAAAAAAGGAAGGTCCTGAATATCCGCTTTCTGATATTCGATATGATTTTGTTTGCCAAGATTCTTTTTTGCAGTTTCAAGCATGCCTTCCGAGAGATCTGAAAGAATAAGCCTCCTGCATCCTGAAATGATATTCTCATGGCCGATCCATATGGTCCCGGTACCACATCCGATTTCCAGAACCATCATCCCGTTACGGATATTGTAATGGGAAACGAGCCAGGCGCCATAGCCCTGTTTGTTCGTGGAATACTTTTCATGAAACGTCAGTCGTATATCCAGCCCTTTTGGCACAGCGTATTGGGCCTTGACAGCAACTGAATCATCTGAACTGCCGATCTGCATTCATTTTATCTCCTGTCGTTACAAAATCTTCAATAAATCCCGACTGAACTTAACCGCTTCGCGGGTATAGCATCTGCCTTTTCTTATTCCCGGTTATGTCCTTCTCCCATAAAAACATGTTCTCCGGCAAATACCAGCGTCCCGTCCTTTTTCAGGCCTACGCAGTAATCACTTCCGCATCCAATGGCAGCGACATCCTTCCACGCAGATACATCCGGTGCTTCGGATACCCTTGATACTGAAACCGCCGTCCCATCTTCCTTCAATCCAAGAATAAAATACACGTTCAGTTCAATTTGCTTCATTCCGGTCCAGTTCCCGATCAGTTTATTCAATGCCTCCGGAGCAGCGAGAACAGTTCCGTCATCGCGAACTGCAGCATAAGCGGCGGAGTCATGCAGCCCGGGATACAGACGAATCCACCCGCCGCTGATATCCTTTACATGATTCCAGCTGTCCCACGCTGGTTCAGCCGCATCATCCAGATCCTTCTGAAGGAAAACAGTATAGACCTGCCCATCATCCGAAAGCAGCAGCAGTCTGCTGTAGCTTCCTGCCATTTTTGTAATATGGGAGAGCCCCTCCGCGTTCAGACCTGACGCGGGATATATCCAGCTCATGGGAATACGCTGCAGCAGGCACAGAATTTCTCCGTCCCGGGTAATGCCGAATACGGTCTCCGAGCCTCCGATCAGGCGCAAATTCTCTGCGGAAGGGTTTTCAACAGAATATGAGAAGTGTCCGTCCTGAGTTAACACTGCATACCCATTTGAATGATCAGCCACTGCCTGGATGACCTGCGTATGGGAAAACTCCTGTGTCGGTGACACCCACTGCGTTCCATCCCGGCTTACAATCGGCCTTCCGACTGTCAGTGTTGTCCCATCTTTCCGCAGCGCGATCATCCCTGTTCTTGAAGCGGATATTGAAACGATGTCATGCCAGATCTGGTCTCCGGCATTGATGAACTCCGCCTTCATCCATCCATCGAAGTCCACATTCCTATACTCCACATTCGCGCCGGCGTTAATGTGGTACCACAGCGTTCCCTGGCTGTCCGTCTCACTTTCCTTTACCCAGACTCCGGTATTCTGAGGCAGCCGTACCAGCACTTTGCCCCCGATTCCCCTGCGTAATGCAACGTCTTTATTGTTCACGTATCCAAAGCCGATTGGATCAGCGAATGCATATGAAAACAGAAGCAGCATGAATACAGTGAAACACAGCATACGTCTCATCGAAAACAGAATTCCTCCTCTGTGCATCGTTTATAGATTCCGGCATCATAATCAAGTTGAACCATGGTCTTCTGTCATCTGTAGGTCATCCTCCGTTGCAGGAACAGATCGTTTTTTCATTCAGACTGCGTCATCTCTCCTGTAATTGGTTGCAGGCTTCCGAGAATATCGCCCACGGAATAATAGACGATACAGAGTAGATATTTCTTTCGTGATCCCGGCAATTCCTGTCAGAAGGGAGAATTGTTACAATAGAACAGGAGGCAGCCGCAGCTGCCTCCGGAATTTCTGCTTCAGACGTCGAATCAGTTTCTTCCTGCAAGGCGCCTTTGAAAGTTTTGCGCCAGAAGCTGCGGAAATATATTGAAGTGATTCCGGGGCGAATCCCACCGCATGCTGAAATAACAATAGCTCACTTCTCCTTCATCCAGGCAGTCTGTCACATCCTCAACCCACTGAATTCCGCCATGATCCGCTGCCTCGGAAAAAATACCGAATTCTCCGCATACGCACGGGAAATTCCTGGCATATATTGCCTCATACTGCATTTTCAGCACCTTTCGGATTTCAGCAAGATCTTCTCCCTCTCCGGAATAATTGACCGGATAGCCGCCAGGATTGATAGCCGGATGAAAGAATTCCTTCCGTCTGATCCAGCCAGCCTTCATCCCGGGGAACCGGCGGGTAGTTTGCGAAGTCAGGAAAAGCACAGCCCTGATGCGTAAAAGCACCGGGATGATACATATGGAAATCATAGATGACGTTTTCATCCGGATCCGCAATATCCGCAATCTCCTTCAGCCGGTCGAAGGCTTCCCGGTCGATGGCGGTGACATTCCGGGCCATATTTCGGGTATCCGACAGCAGGCTCATCAGCATGACGCGGACCGGATCGCCCAACTGGAGGATTCCACTTCGATGAAGGTCATCAGTGCCGCCGGCGACTGGTACAAAATCCAGTATGCCAACGCCACCGGCTGCATGATGAAGAAATTCGTCCGCTCCTGATCCGGATGCCGGATCTCCAGGCCTCCGTCGGAACAAACTCCGGCGGGGCTTTTTGTTTCTGAATCTTCCGCCGCACTCAGGTGTCGGGCCCGCTCGGATATCCGGAGTGCAGGATCTCCGCCGGGGCCCCGTTTTTGAAAGTGATGCTCGTGTTGTATGGACTCCAGCCCTGCAGTTCCCCGTTTCGCAGCAGCTCGATCAGTTCCTCCGTGGGATGAGTGACCTCCTCTCCCGCGGAGATTTGCACATACCTGAAATTCTCCGGCAGCGGGAGGGTCACCTTCGTGTTGACCAGGAAAGTCGTCGGCACCCAGTCTCCCGGGGCGACCGCGTAGTACAGCGTGCCTTCCCTGTCTTTTTTCAGGAACATGTAATACGCTGTTTCGCCTTCCCTCTCGGGATCCTCCACGCCGATCTCCCAGTCACCTTCCTCCCGGGCTTCGATGGAGACGATTTTCATGTTCCGGCCGTTGAGCCGGATCCGGTCCCCGGGTCTCAGCGCGCTGAAGCATCCGGCGGGATAGAGGTCGGGCTGATAGATCTGCGCGTAGAAGAAGCCGTCGCTGTCGATCCTGTCCGTGTCCGTGATCCCCAGGTCGTAGGTGCCGCCCTCCCTGTCGATATCCCAGAAGCTGAAAGAAAGGGGGGTAAAGGCCCGCGTTGCCAGCAGCGTGATGCGGTACGGGGAGCCGTGATCCACGATTTCCACTTCCCCGCCGGTGCTCAGCGGAATCCACGAGGTATAAATGCCTTCGACGCTCGCCTCCGTCGGGAATTCATCCTCATACAGTTCGTCGTCATCGTCGTCGTCATCCAGGTCTTCGTCCCAGTTATCGTCATCCCAGTCGTCCTCTTCCCCGGTGTGCCAGCTGAGTCCGCGGTATTCCACCCGGGTTTCATAGGCCCACATGGCGTCCAGGGAGATCATGGGTTCATCGAGCTGATTGTGCGCCGTGGTCGTGTAGACGTCGCTGTAGCCCTCTTCGTCCTGGAACACGATCACGTCCCCGCTTTCGGAGAAAACCCATCCGTGGTCGATCAGGTCCTGGGGGGTGCTGCTGCCCAGGATGTAGTCCACGCCGTTCAGCTTCATCGTGATATATTCCATGTCCTCTTTCGTGTAGGGACCCGCCTCCCGGGCCCGGGCCTCTGCGATCTCGTCTTCGGTCATCTGCTCCGTGATCAGCAGATAGTCCGCGGCGCCGAATTCATCGTCGGCACTGTCCTGGGTCCATTCGGCGGTGAACTGATAGACCCGGTCCGGCTCCAGGATGATCCGGTCGTATTCGGTCACAGGGGATCCGAGAGCATACTCGTCCTTCCGGTCAGGATCCGTGTATACCGCCGGATCCCAGCTCTGTACGGTCACCGTTTCCGGATTCCATCCGTTGTACCATTCCATCTCATAGATCGAAGCCCCCGGCAGCTTCAGTCGCACGGCCGTGGTTTCCGCTTCCGGATCCGTGGCCGCGGGGCCGTGGGCTTCCGCCTCTTCCCGTTCATCGGGCTTGAAGAACAGCGGCGCGCAGGAAAAGGTATAATTCCTGCTGTAAAGATACGCGCACCGCGCCAGGCTGCTCTGCGGCGCCAGTTTCAGGAAGCCCGGGGTCACCATGACTCCCGCGTGGCCGAAATCCGCGTGTCCCGTTCCCGCCAGCACCACCAGCATCACCAGTCCCAGGCAGATCCCGCATATCCGCTTTTTCATTCCCTGCTCCCTCCTTCGCTGTCCGGTTCCGATGTTTTGTTCTTCGATTCCTGAGGTTCGCCGTCCTGTTCCGGAGCTGCGCTGTCCTTCCCCGCGGCTTCGCTGTTCTGCTCCTGCCGTCTCGCGGCGTCTTCCTTTGCGCCCTCGTCCCCGGCGGCGGCCGCCCGCATATACCAGTCCAGCGCCGGGTCATCGATGCCGTACCGGTTCTCGATGCACCATCCAACCATGCGCATGGATCTCGCGTCCCCGATGTCCGCCGCTCTCCGGTACCAGGTGTAGGCCAGTTCCGGGTCTTCCTCCGTCCCGAATCCCGCCTGATACATCAGCGCCAGGTTGTACATGCCGTCCGGATTGTATTTCTCCGCCAGAGTCTTCATCGTGGCGAAGGCTTTTTCGTTATCCGGCTCCGTGCCGGTCCCGGTCAGGTAGCACAGCGCCAGCTGAAACAGCCCCAGCTCGTTTCCGGCCTTCGCGGCCTTCCCGTACCACTGGAACGCCAGATCCGTGTCCTGTTCCGTGCCGAAGCCCTCCTGATAGCAGGAAGCCACGTTCACCATCCCGGCGGAATCCTCCTTCAGGTCCGCCGCCTGCATGTTCCACCGGAAACACTGCTCCGGATCCGGTTCCGTGCCGATACCGCTGGCGTAGCAGTTCGCCACCGCGATCATCCCGGTGCTGTTATCCGCCTCCGCGGCCTTCCGGAACCAGCCGAAGGCCGCCTCCGGATCCTCCGCCGTTCCCCATCCGTTCTTCAGGCAGTCCCCCAGCAGCACCATCGCCTGCGTATTGCCCTCTTCGGCGGAAGCCTGCAGGAAGGCCAGCTCCTCCGGCTGCATGGTGTCGTTCAGCTGCAGGGAGAGCATCGCTGCGCCGTAGATGTCGAAGGTCAGATCGGAATTCTCTTTTTTGATTTCCGCGTTGTTCCAGATCAGGAAGCCGGTCACCCCTGCGACCACCGCGGAGATCGCGCCGATGGTCAGGCTCGTCCGTCGCTTCCGCTGCTTTTCCCGGTCCACCAGCCGGTTGAACCGGATGTCCAGCAGCACGGAGGCGGTTTTCAGGAACGCCTTGTTTTTTCCGATCTCCTGGATATTCACGCCCAGCAGCTCGACGGTATTCTCCTCCCGCAGCGCGGGCGGGAAGCACTCCAGCTCCGGCTGATCGCTGTTGGGCTCCCCGGCCACAATGAATGGCAGGATCCGGTTCTCCCTGCCCAGGGCGCAGAAGTGCCGGATCTCCGCGTCCACCCAGCGGGAAGCGGCGCTGGAGGGGGAGCAGATCACGATCAGGTACCGGGATTGTTCCAGCTCCCGGTTCAGGGATTCCTGCAGCTTCGCCCCCGCCAGGTCCGTCTGATCCCGGAAGATCCGCAGGCTTCCGCGGTCTTTCCGGCTATCCGGGCCTTCCCGGACGTCCCGGGGGCAGTGGAATCCCTCCAGCTTCCGTTGCAGCCACTTTCCCCATTTCAGATCCCGGTGGCTGTAGCTGATAAACGCGTCATACAGATACGCTTCCATGGGGCTTCCCCTCCGCCTCCTTCCGGGCTTTCAGCACGCGGCTCAGGATGAGGATGTTGTTTCGGTCCATCTGCGGATAGTCCACCTGTCCGCCGGTCACCGCGTTCTCCCGCCGGGAGAGATCCTCCAGTTCCTCCCAGGGAATCAGGCAGGCCTGCAGGCGCTTCTCTCTGTCCCGGCTGATGCGGTATCCGGGGTCCGCTCCCTTTCGGTATTGTTCCGCCCGCCGTTCCCATTCCTCCCGGGACATCGGGGCGTATCCGGCCACCGTCTGATACGCGCACCAGCGCAGGTGCTCGGTCCGGGCCAGGTTTTCCAGCGTTTCCCCCGCCGGCGGCCATTCGCCCGCCAGCACCTGCTCCTCCGTTTTCCCCGCGGCCCGCAGCACGGCCGGATAGAAGTCCGCGCAGGCCCGGTTGCTCTCCCGGTCAAAGTAGCTGCATTTCTGCCAGTTCTCCTTCGCGGAGGCCCTGCTTCCCGCCTCTTCGCAGTAGATCTGGTTGATCTGCATCGCCATGGCGTCCAGCTCGTCGAAGTCCGGGATGTCGGTCCCTTCCTCGCTTTGCTGTTCATGCCCCTCCGCGTCGATCCACCGGTATTCCTCCCGGGTCGCCATCAGGATCGGCGGATTCTTCCCGCCCCGCGGGAACCAGGCCCTCAGGTCCTCCGCGGTCCGCAGGTTTTTCTCTCCGTTTTCCGTGCACAGGATGATCAGCCGGATGTCCGGCAGGTTCTCCTCCAGGAAGGCGTAGAACGCAGCCGAATCCCCGCTCTGGTCGTGGAAGCGGATGTCGTATCGCTCCGTCAGCGGCCGGTGCAGCAGGAAGCCGTTCAGCGGCGCCGGGTCGAAGATGTCCGCCCGGAAGTGGCTCCCGGTGAACTGCCCGTTCATGATCATCTGGCTCAGCATCGCCCGGCCGGTGGCGCCGAAGCCGACGATCACCGTCTGCAGGTTCCCCGTCGCCCGGCCCGTTTCATCAAATTCCACCAGCTCGCACGGGGGATGCTCACGGATGGCGCGCCGGGCCGTCAGCGCGGTCTCGTCGAAGGCGTGCACATTGCCGTATCCCTCTCCGCCCAGGGCCTGCAAATCCGCCGCTTCCGCGCCCACGCCCTCCGCGATCAGCGTCGTTTGTTCCGGCCGGATGCCTGCTTCCGTCATCGCCGCCAGCAGTGCCCGGGTATAGTTCAGGTTTTCCCTTCCGTCCGCTTTCAGGGCGGCCACCTCCAGCTGCCGCTTTCCCGGGCGGATGTTCAGGTGCTTCAGAAACTTCGTGTTTCCGGCCAGGGCGTCGGAGCTTTTTTCCACCAGGCCGCCGAAGGCGCTGATCGCGCTGTCGAACACGGAGTTGTATTCCTCGTCCACGAAGACCACCGAATACCGGTCCTCCTTCGCCCGGTGCCGGCCGTATTCCACGGATCGGGCGCTGATCCCGTATACCAGCAGCAGCGGTCCTCTCCGCAGCCGGGTCACCCGCAGGGTCCGCAGCACCCGCTGTCCCACGGCGGCGATCGCCGCGCTGGCCACCGCGTAAAAGGCCAGGAAATGCGCCAGCCAGAAGATGGAGAGGATCACCGGATTCTGGAACAGCGGGGCGCTCCGGATGCTGTCCAGGTCGTTGCCCCCCGCGAAAACGCGGGATACCGCCAGCAGCGCCCTGATCATGGAGATCAGGGTCAGTCCCTGGTTCCACGCGTACCCGTATCCGTAAAAGAAGATCCCTGTGATCCCGGCGAAGATCAGCGAGAACCGGTTCAGTCCTTTCCGTAAGCGGCTGTCCACCGCCAGGTTCAGCACCGCCGCCAGAAAGATCGCGGTCAGCGCCAGGATCATTACCACCGATGAGGCCATTCCCAATCCTCCTCTTTTGCCATGATCATGCGATCCGGAAAATCCGGCCGCCGGCCCGGTGTTTGCAGTCCGCGGGCTTTGAGAACGCCGGTTCTTAGCTTCTGTATTCTCTGGATTCTTCTTCGATGCGCCGCAGGATGTATCCGCTGATGACCTCAAAGTCCTCCTCCGGGATAAACACCACCGGGCTTCCGAATCTGGTATGCAGCCGGAGCTTTTTCGCGGTCTTTTCAACCTGCCGCACGCTTTTGTAGCTCACGTACCGGCTGCTCCTGCCGCTTCCGATTTTGATTCCCCGGTCCGTCATCTCGTAGGGCACCTGCAGATGGCCCGGTCCCGAATACATCAGCTTCGACAGCCCGAAGGCCAGCAGCATCACGAAGGCGCTGCACCCCGTCACGATCAGCAGGCTTTCCATGTCCCGCGTGAGGATCAGCACCATGATCAGCATGAAGGCGCAGATCCCGCCGCATGAGAGCATGGTGATTTTGTAGGCACTGTTTTCATAGGCGGTGTCCACCTCGCAGGTCCAGGAATAGGTTCCGTTCGGCAGGCGCTGCACCTTCCGGATCTCCAGTCCGGGCGCTCCGGGGAGTGTCGCGGAATCGATGTTTCCGTGATCGGTCAGGTAGGGGTTTTCCTTCCCGCTCACCATGGCGATCCGGATCGCGAATGCCAGGAAGATACCTCCGAAGATGATGATAATCCACCCGGCCATCTCCAGGTTGTCCTCCGGATACTGCACCTTCTTCCCCAGCAGCCCGGTTGTAATCTGGATCTCCTGTCCGGTTTTCGGGGGAAACCAGTAGTTCCGGTAGCTGTACCGCACGTCGTCCTTCTTTACCACGCCGTCCTCGTCGTACAGCACCGTCAGCGTCGTGTGGTAGGTGGTGTAGTTCTTTACGCGGCTGGAATGCCGCGAGCGGTGGGAGGTTTTCGTGATCTGCCCCACCTGCAGGATGGTCGCGTTGATGGGCTGCTGCTGGTATACGAAGTAGACGAGGAAAGACCCGAAGGCGACCACGCATAGGAGCAGGAAGCACCAGATGTATTTCCTGACAAAGGATTCCTCCTTCATCTCCGTATTCTCCTTCGTTCCGTTCGTCTGAGCGGTTTCTGTCATTGATCTTCCCTCCTCTCATTCCGCGTTCATTCAGTAAGACGCGCGCCGGGACAAAAAGTTCCCACATTGAGCACAGCTTTCAGGGTTGAAGCTGTATCGGATTCAGGGGTGATGGGGGCGGAGCCCCCATCCTTCTTAATAATTCCCCTTCCCCATGAGGGGGAAGGGGTTAGGGGTTAGGGGCGTAACTCCCCGGTGGGGAGTTGTGTTGGTTCAGGGGTATACCTACTTCTCCTGATGCACGATCGCGGTCAGCAGCCCGTCCGTAAACTGCACCGCCGTGCAGTCCTCGCTCAGCTCCTCTTCCGCGATCCAGGCCTCGCTGCCGCACAGGGCCGACACAAACTTGTCCGCGTCAAGCAGCGTGATGTCGTTCTCCGCCACCACGTACACGAAGCTGAACGCGTTCGCCAGGGGCATCCGGATCTGCACGTCCGTCATGAAGGAGGACATATGCGTGTTGCCGATGGTTCCGTAGTAGTACCCGTCCCCGGCCTTTTCAAAGCCCATCCATCCCTGGAATTCTTCCTCCGGCTCCATCCGGAACACGTCGTCGTGGTCCAGCCAGTTCTGGATGCTCTTTACCGTATAGGTCTTTTTTCCCAGCTTCACCTTGTCCCCGGGCTTCAGCGCCTCCACCTCCGCCGCGTCGTACAGGTCGGATTCATACAGCTCCACGGTAAAGTATCCGCCGTTCAGGATCTGGGCCGTGTCCGTGATCTTCGCCCAGTAGGTGCCGTTCTCCAGATCCACTTCCGTCCCGGCTTTGGAGATCGGCTCCAGCACGGGCGCTTCCGGAATCTTCTCGCCTTTCAGGGGTTCGGGCTGGTCCACCGCGTCCGTGTCCGTCTCCTGATAGTATTTCACCGCGGTATCCAGGGCCGCCATGGTCGCCGCGTCCTCTCCCTGGATGTACTTGGCGGTGTATTCCACGTCGCCCGCCTCCCGAATCTCGATCAGCTGCACTTGCACCACCGTATATTTGCCGATTTTGTACATGTACCGGGCGCCGATCAGCTCTTTCCCGCCGACTTCCCATTTCTTCGCGGGATTGGTGCCTGTGTCCTCGTGCTTGCCTTCCAGGTATTCCCGGTATACATTGTTCAGGTAGTTCACAGGATTGTTGAATTTCTTGTCCAGCGGCCGCCGGTGAACGATCACGTACGGGATATACCCCGGCACGTCCGTGTAGATCACCAGTCCGGTGTTCTTCTCATATCCGGAGGATCCGTTCAGCGGGATTCTGGTTTTGAAGTTTTCTTCTTCGCAGATATAATCCGCGGTTTCCTCCGCCATTGCGGGCAGGATGGTGCATCCGGCCATCAGGCACAGGGTCAGCATCATGCAGATCAGCTTTTTCATTTCCTTTCTCCTCCTTTTTTGTGTCAGTTATTTTGAGTAAGCATATCCTGATCGCATGCTTTTTCAGCTGGGGCTCATGTGGCACACCTCCCCTGCGGGGAGTTGTGTTGGCTCAATCAGTAACTGTATGTATTCATATTAAACCGGATCGTCTCCCGCAGATCCATCGGAATCACGTAGAACGTTCCGTCGGAGAAATACACATCCGTCACCGTTACCTCCACGTATCCGGCGTTGGCCAGCCCCGGCGCGGCCAGATAAGACCATTCCGTCTTCACGCGCTTCCCGGGATTCACCGTCCGCGCGGAGAAGAAGTTGGAGCTGAACTGCGGGGTGCTGTATTTGCTAACATAGGTATTCATATCAACTGAAAATCCTCTGATTTTCCGGTTCACGCAGTTGCTGATTACGTCCAGAGCATATCGACCTGTTTTGGCGTAGTTTTTGGTTTCCCACCACAGGTAGTCGATATAAACCGGAACCTTTGGCTCTACGTAGGCCGTGAATTGCGCCTTCACGTCGCTGCCGTCCCTGGCGGTCGCGGTGATGACGCAGGAGCCCACGCTCTTCGCGGTCACGTTGCCGTATGAGTCCACCGACGCGATGCTGGAGTTGGAGGAGGTCCATTTCACATTTTTGTTTGTGGCGTCGCTGGGCTCCACGTTCCAGCTGGACCCGCCCGATTTCCCGATCACCAGTGTCATTTCCCGGCTGGCCAGCGTGATCTTCTTCACCGCCACGTTCACCGTCACCCGCAGGTACCGGTCTTTTCCCGTCCCGTCGGTGGCCCTGCAGTGGATCCACGTCGATCCGGCGCCGACGCCGGTGATAGTGCCGTTGGCGCTCACCTTCGCGATGTTCGTGTCCTCGGATTCCCACTGAACCTTTTTGTTGCTGGCGTCCGCCGGGACTACGGCCGCGTTCACCTTGACAGTCTTGCCCTTGAAAACGGTCACCGAGCTTTCGCTCAGCTGGATATCATCCACCGGCTTGATCACGGTCACCCGCATCTTCGCGGATTTCCTGCTCGCCGGATCGGATACGGTCACCGTCACGCTGCCGGCCCGGCGCGGAGAAAGCACTCCCTGGTCCGAGATGGAGGCCACGCTCTGATCGCTCACCGTCCACACCAGCTGCGTCGTGGTGGCGTTGGACGGCTTCAGCACCAGCTGTCTGCTCAGGTCCGCTTTTTCATATACGCTCACCTTCAGCCCGCTCGCCGACGCGAAGCTGATGGCCGTGACGGGCACGGGTTCCGGCGTCGCAGTCGGAATGGGCGTGGCTGTCGGCTTCGGCGTGGGCGTTGGCTTCGGCGTCGCCGTTGGAGCCGGCGTGGGGGTCGCGGTGGGCTTCGGCGTGGCCGTTGGCTTCGGCGTCGCCGTCGGAGCCGCCTTGTCCGCCGGCTTGACCGCGTCCGCGGGGCCGGTGATCTCATCCGGCAGATCCGTCCCGTCACTCATCCTGTCCAGGTCGTCAAGGCCGTCAATGCTGTCCTTCTGCTCGATTGCCCGGTTCAGGTAATCCTGCGCCCACTGCAGATCCCCCAGCCCGTCTCCTGTGGCTTTCGCCGTCCCGTCCGCTGCGCACAGCGACAGCGCGGCGCACAGCAGCAGAGCCAACATGTGCTTTTTCATTGCCGCTTCCCTCCTGTGAATGTTTTTTCCTGCTGTAGATCAATCTTTTTTCTGCTTATGATTATACCTTCCCGGCCCCCCAAAATCAACCCGCCTCCGTCAGAATCTGCATCACGTTTCCCGAGGGACAGGGGTTATGACCCCGTCATCATAATCATATCTCGTGACATACTCCGCTTCCGCCGGGATTCCATCTGGTTTTTCCGCTTCGGAGATCTGTGCTTCGCGGTATATGAGGGTTCCGGCGGTCATCTGAAGGGCTAGACGGTGCTGATCGATTTCACCCACCATAAGCGTTCACTGGCGATATATACGTGAATACCCACGGCATGACGCGTGAACAGGCGGCCTATAATCAATACGCGCCTGTTCTGATGACGTCCGTGGACACCGATCCGAAGCTCTGCGCAGAGGAACGCCGGGCAGTAATGCAGCGCCTCGGCGTGGGGCAATGGCAGATCTTCGGAGCCCATGGCATGAAAAAGGATTATGGGGTAACGGGAGAGAAATAAAGCGCAGGGACGGTTCCTTCATTGAGGTGCCCCCTCCCCTTTTTTCGGGAACAGAACAGGTCCGGCGTGGTGATGTATTCCCATGCCGGACCTCAACAGAAGAAAGCCAGCGGCATTCCTGTCAGGTGCAGAATATCCTGATTGCTCGACTGGTAAAGACCGCTGTTCCTTCACCGCCATAACTGTCGATATTTGAAGTCATCTCTCCTCCGGCGGCATACATCTGACCCAAACCGGAAAGGATCTGATCCGTGCAGGTATAGAAATGTGCTGAGATGAAGTTCTGCAGTTTCCGGACTAAAGCCTGAGCTTTTTCGGAAGCAGGATCCTCATGCCTGATTGCTCCAAATTCAGTAAAGATCTCCATCATCTTCCGGTTCACCTCCGCCATTTCCTCTTTGGATCTTCCTTTTGCCTTCTGCTCATATTCCCGATACGCCGGAGTATTCCCCCAGGCTTTTTTTGCCTCGGCGGCATATTCATCCATCTTTTTTGTGTCAAATGAAGAAAAATCCATTTTTGTATCCCCTCCTGCTTCCTTGATTCCACGGGCAAGATGAATCAGGTCGTCCAGATGTTCCTTTTTCAGCTCAAGCAGTGTAATCTGCTGATCCAGTGCTTTCTGCCGGTCAAAGGAAGGGCTTTGGATAATTCGCTGAATGTCCTTCAGCGGGAATTCCAGTTCCCGGAACAGGAGGATCTGCTGAAGGGTCTCCAGGGCTGCATCGTCATATAGCCTGTAGCCTGCATCGGTATATCCTGCCGGATGCAAAAGACCGATCCTGTCATAGTACTGCAGGGTGCGTATACTCACACCTGTCAGACTGCTCACCTCATGTACGGTCATCATGACTCCTGCCTCCCCCTTTCGTGGTAATCACATCATAAAGTATGACGTAGCGTCAGAGTCAAGACCTTTTTGAAATTATATTCTGTATTCATATTCTTCCGGCATTCACCTGCCGACCCGCGGAGACCGGCTGCAGGATCTGTGCTCCGCCTGCCGGTCCTTCTTTGGGCAGGAGTCGGAGCTGTCGCTCTCGGCCCGGGCCAGCCTGGCCCTGCCGGGGGACGGGAACTGCTGAGTGTTCCCGCATGACAGCGGGCCACGGGCATGGGTGAGCATTGTGATTTCACCGGGGCGCCGGACAGGATAGAAAAAGCCCGGGAAGAGCAGTGCCTTCCCGGATTGAAAACTCCGGCCGGTAATTACATTTCACTGAACCGGTTTCTCTGTATATTTCATACATGATATATGATGATGTTGTGTTTCTCTCAATCAGATCGTTTTGATTGAAACCGTTCCCCGTCATTCCCTGAAAGCAGGCAGCAATTTCAGAGCTGGAAACGAATTATATATTCCGGTGTGCGTTTTGCCGTCAGTCTTTTTGTTGTAAGGAGAGACCTGTCATGGATATTCAGTACCTGCTCTTGCTTCAGGATTACAGAAACAGTATTCAGGATGCCCTGACGCCTTTGATGGAGTTTATTACCATCTTTGCCGTCGACTACCTGATTCTGATTCCGATCTTTTTCTACTGGTTCCAGGATAAGCGGAAGGGACTTTATCCCCTGGTTTCATACTACTTTTGCATGTTCCTGACCCCGGTCATTAAGCTGTCGGCCTGTATCTACCGGCCCTGGATCCGCGACGCGCGCATCCTGCCCGCCGGGGATTCCATCCGAACGGCGACCGGATATTCCTTCCCCAGCGGGCATACCTCCACCGCGGTTCCGCTGGCCGGCGGCATGGCTGTAAACCTGTGGGACAGCAGAAAGACCCGCTGGCTTTCCGCCCTGTTCGTTCTATTCTTCCTGCTGACCGGCTTTTCCCGGAACTATCTGGGCGTGCATACGCCCCAGGATGTGTTCGTCGCCATCTTCCTCTCCGTGCTGAGCCTGATCTGCACCGCGAAGCTGATGGCGTACCTAGACCGCCATCCGGAGCGGGAGGACTGGTTCCTGCTGGGCGGCTTCCTGCTGGCCTGGGCCGGAATCCTGTATATCTCCCTGAAAGCCTATCCCACGGATCTGGACAGCAATGGCAAGGTCCTGGTGGATCCCGTGAAGATGATGAACGATGGCTACGGGGACCTGGGACAGGTCATGGGGTTCACGGCAGCCCGCTTCGTGGAAATGAAGTGGGTCCGGTTCCGGCCCCTGAGAAAGGGGCTGCAAAGCCTGCTTCTCTGCCTGGCCGGCCTGATTCCGGTGGTGCTGCTGAAAGGCCTGGTGCGGCCCATCCTGACAGGCGCTCTGGGAAACCACTGGGGCAAGCTGATCTTCTCCGTGATCCATGTGTTCTGGTT
>JAFRGU010000200.1 GCA_017433675.1 Clostridia bacterium | reverse complement strand
GATCAGCCCGGAGATCAACACAAAGGTGACAGCGGCTGCCGACAGCCTCCGGGAGAGGCGGATCCCGGGCGTCACGGATCTGATTCCCGCCTACTGCAGTCTGCTGGTTCAGTATGATCCGCTCACGATTTCCTGCGAATCCCTCCGGGCACAGATCGGAGAGATTCTGCAAGAAAGCCGGAATGAATGCGAACAATCCCGACGCCTGATCCGGATTCCGGTCTGCTACGGCGGGGAATACGGGCCGGACCTCGAACATATCGCGAAGAACGCCGGGCTGACACCGGAAACGGTGATCCGGATCCACAGCAGCCGCGATTACCGGGTCTACATGCTGGGATTTCTGCCGGGGTTCTGCTATCTGGGCGGACTGGACGAACGGATCCATACACCCCGGCTGAAGACGCCGAGGCTTCGGATCCCGGCGGGGAGCGTTGGTATCGGCGGATCTCAGACCGGCATCTACCCCATGGATTCTCCAGGCGGGTGGCAGTTGATGGGCCGGACGCCTGTCCGGGCATACGATCCGAACAGGGAGGAGCCGATCCTGTTCCGGGCCGGGGATATCATCCGGTTTGTACCGGTGGATGTGGAGTCTTACCGGCGGATCATGCGGGAAATTGAACAAGGAGACTGGAAAAATCAATGGGATTCCGAGTGATAACCCCCGGACCGCTCACGACCGTCCAGGACGCGGGCCGGACCGGATACCAGAGCCAGGGTTTTCCCGTCGGCGGGGCCATGGATCTCCGGGCGCTCCGAATGGGCAACCTGCTGGTCGGCAACCCGGAGAACGAGGCAGCGCTGGAGTTCGCCCTGAGCGGTCCGGAACTGGCATTTACTGACAACGCCTTCATCGCTGTTACGGGCGGAGCTGCAAGGCCGGAAATCAACGGAAAGCCGGTGCCTGCGGGCTCTGCGCTCCGGATCCGGAAGGGGGACCGGCTGCGCGTCGGGGCCATGCAGGAAGGAATGTACGGATACATTGCCTTTGCCGGCGGGCTGGATATTCCGGTGATTATGGGAAGCCGGAGCACCAGCCTCACCTGCGGTATCGGCGGATATGAGGGACGGAAACTGGCGGCCGGGGATGAGATCCGGGAGCGGGCGCAGCGGATCCGTTTGCCGCACCTCCGCGCCCGGCGTCTGCCTGAAGCCGGAACCATTCCTCCTGTTTTTCGGGTAATCATGGGGCCGCAGCACGGCATGTTTACGCTGCGGGGAACGGAAATCTTCCTGATGTCTGAATACATTGTTACCACGGAAACCAACCGAATGGGATGCCGGCTGGACGGACCGGTCATCCCGGCCAAGCATGCCTCAGACATCATCTCCGACGGGACCGCCCCCGGCGCCATTCAGATCGCTTCCGACGGGAAACCGATTATTTTGCTGGCGGACCGGCAGACCACCGGCGGATATGCCAAGATTGCCTCCGTCATTACCGTCGATCTGCCCCGGCTGGTTCAGACCCGGCCCGGGACGAAAATCCGGTTTCAGGCGATCACGCTGGAGGAAGCGCAGGCGATGATCCGGCAGGAAAAACAATACATGAATTATCTCCGGGAACGGTTCCGGCAACCCTGGCGGCACCGCTGATCCGGTCCCCGCGGAACATGAACCCGTTTTCTACCGCGCCGGGGCGGAAAACGGAACGGATAAACGAAGACCCGGAAAGACACAGGAAGGAGAAACTGCATGATATCTATTGATCTGAACGCAGATCTGGGAGAAAGCTTCGGCCGCTATACACTGGGCATGGATGAGAAAATCATGGAAGTGATTTCTTCCGCCAATATTGCCTGCGGATTCCATGCGGGGGATCCGATGGTAATGGAAAGGACGGTCCGCCTCGCTGCGGAAGCCGGTATCGCCATCGGTGCGCATCCGGGCTTTCCGGATCTGATGGGTTTCGGAAGGAGAAACATGGCGGTGTCTCCGGAGGAGGCCAGAGCTTATATCCTGTATCAGCTGGGAGCCCTGGACGCGTTTCTTCGCCCGATGGGGATCCGGATGCGGCATGTGAAACCCCACGGCGCCCTGTACAATATGGCGGCGGCTGATGAACAGCTGGCCCGGGCCATCTGCGGAGCAGTGAAGGATTTCGATCCGGAACTCCGGCTGGTGGGACTCAGCGGCAGTCTCCTGATCCGCGCTGCGGAGAAAACCGGGCTGCGCGCCATATCCGAGGTATTTGCCGACCGGTCGTATGAAGCGGACGGATCACTGGTTTCCCGCAGAAAACCCGGCGCAATCATCTCCGACGAACGGGAAGCCCTCCGGCGGGTGATCCGCATGGTGAAAGAAGGCAAAGTCAAAGCCATCAACGGCGAGGAGATTGCCATCCGGGCGGAGAGCGTCTGCGTCCACGGCGATGGGGAAAAGGCGCTGCTCTTCGCAAAAAGCATCCGGGAAGCCCTGACGGCCAACGATATCCAGGTTTCACCCGCCTGACGGGGCGGCTCTCCCGTTTCAGTAATATGCCAGAGCTGTGAATTGTTTCCGGATTCAGCAGAAATCTGACGGTTGATACGCGATGTAATTGAAAAGAAAAAAGCAGCGGCCGGCGGAATGCTTCCACCGGCCGCTGATCTGTTTCCTGCCAGGACTGCTGATCAGGTGCTGTTCAGCAAGACCTTATCTTTTCGCGAAGACGGGCTGACCGTTCACCGCGATCTCTCCTTCGATGGGGATCAGCAGGTAGCTTCGGCCATCGATTACACGGGTTTCAAGGAGATCTGCCTGTTTGGGATCCACCCGGATGGAGAGGCTGGGCAGATCAACCCT
>JAFRGU010000199.1 GCA_017433675.1 Clostridia bacterium | reverse complement strand
TGGTGCAGCACAGTAATCCGCTCATCGATCTCTTCGATCTCCCGGAATATACCCTGGTATTGTTCGCTGGAGCCGTCATCCACCACCACGATGTGCCCGAAACCACTCTCCATCAGCTTCCTGATATAGGCCGGCAGACGCTCGTCCGGCTCCAGGGAGGGAATCAGGATGACCGCCTCCTCCAGCGCTTTTCCTGTGCGCTTCCCCTCTTTCTCAATCACGCTGCGTTTCCCTCCAGGTTGTTTCTGTCAATCTCTTCAGGTTCCCCGAAATCGGCCCGAACACTTGCGGACTCACGCTTTATTATACCTGATTTTTCACGCGTTAGCAACATTGACGCGCTTGTCTCCGTTATTGTATAATACGCTCATCCCGAAGGGATGGGAGGAAATGAAATCATGGCTTCCGAATCCAGGAATGTGGAATCTCAGCGGCGTTCCCTGGGCGATGTGACCTATTTTGATCGCGGCGTACTCACGGGGCGCGACGGTGCGCGCTATGCCCGTTTCGCGATCCAGACCCATTTTGTCGAGGTGGGCGAAGATCAGGCGGATCTGGTGCGGAAGTACGTTCTCCCCCTGTATCGTCCCGGTGATGTCCTTGCCTTTGGCGCCAAAGTGATGGCCATGTGTACTGGTAATGTCCGCACCAAGGATCAGGAGAAACCAGGCTTCTGGGCACGTTTGCTTTCCCCCCATGCGTCGGAAACCACGGCCGGTATCGGTATGCATGATCCCTATAAGCTTCAGCTCGCCATCGATATGGTCGGTGCTCCGAAAGTGGTTTTTGCAGCCATTGCTTCAGCCATCACCAAGCCCTTTGGGAAAAAAGGCGTTTTCTATAATATTGTCGGCCCCGGCGTTGCCGGCATCGACGGATTTTATTATCGCTCCTCCTTCGAGCGGTATCACGATCTTGCCCTGATTAATAATACCAATGCCACGGAGCTCTGTGACGATCTGGAGCAGAAAACCGGTGTGCCCGTGGTCCTCATGGACGCCAATGATATCGACCAGAATCAGCTCGGCAAAGGAACAAACTCTCCCCTCTCGGATGATCAGATTCAGGACGCGCTGAAGGATAATCCCTCCGGTCAGGGGGATGAGCTCACCCCTCTGATTCTGATCCGTCCCCTCAGATCCGAAGCAGAGCCGGACGTACAGCAGCCTGCTGCAGAGTCTCATTCTCCGGAAAGAGCGTAAGGGAGGGATTGTCCTTTGCGCCATATTCCCTCTTCCGATACCCAGTCTCTTCCGATCCTGACCTTTGAGGAAGCGCTTCGCCCCACGAACGAGTCATTCGACCGGGCCGCCTGGTTCTATGTCCCGGATCATTATTCTGAATATCGGTATATTCTGGGCACCCGCGGCGTGTGTCCGCTCATCGTGATCGGCGTCAATCCTTCCACGGCGGCTCCGGGCGCTCTGGATAACACGCTGAAGAGCGCCGAACGCGTTGCGCATTTTAATGGTTATGATTCCTTCATCATGTTTAATGTCTATGCCCAGCGCGCCACCATCCCGGAGGATATGGACCGCGAACTGAACGTCCGTCTCCATGCGGAAAACATGAAAGCCTTCCGTTATGTTCTGGAGCGTGCCGGTGATGCTCCGGCGGTCTGGGCCGCCTGGGGCAGCATCATTGAAAAGAGGCCCTATCTCCCCTTCTGTGTCCGGGATATGGTGTCCATCGGCAGGGAGTTCGGCGCCCGCTGGTTCACCGCCGGTTCCCGCAGTAAAGCCGGCCATCCCCATCATCCTCTCTATCTCCGGAAGGATTCCCCGTTGGATCCCTTCAGCGATCTGGAAGAGTATATCGATTCCCTGACCGGACAGGAACGATGAAAAAGCCCACCGTGTGGTGGGCTTTTTGCTTTATTCCATTTCCAGCGTTACCGGGCAGTGATCCGACCCGAATACTTCTGTCTCAATCGTCGCCTCCCGGATTTTCTCCTTGACCCGTTCCGAGCACAGGAAGTAGTCGATCCGCCATCCCGCGTTGTTTTCCCGCGCGTGGAACATATAGCTCCACCAGCTGTAAATATCCTTCCTGTCCGGATAGAGATACCGGAAGGTGTCCACAAATCCGGCCTCCAGCAGCGCCGTCATCTTCTCTCTTTCCTGGATGGTGAATCCGGCGTTCTGGGTATTGCTCTTCGGATTTTTCAGATCGATCTCCTTGTGAGCTACGTTCATGTCGCCGCAGACAATAACCGGCTTCTTTTCATCCAGCCCGCTCAGATATTTCCGCCAGCTGTCCTCCCATGTCATCCGGTAATCCAGCCGTGTCAGGCCTCGCTGGCTGTTGGGGGTATACACCGTTGCCACATAGTATTCCGGGTATTCCAGCGTTATCACCCGTCCCTCATGGTCGTGCTCCTCTTCTCCGATGCCGTAGGTCACCGCCATGGGCGTTTTCTTCGCAAAGATGGCTGTTCCGCTGTATCCCTTTTTCTCCGCGGAGTTCATGTAAAGATGATATCCCTCCGCCTCCATGTCCGCCTGCCCGGGCTGCATTTTTGTCTCCTGCAGGCAGAAGAAATCCGCCTCCGCATTCCTGAAATAATCCCAGAATCCCTTCCCCACGCAGGCCCGGAAGCCGTTTACGTTCCATGAAACCAGTTTCATCTTGATTCGTTCACCCTTTCAAACCAGAACTGCGTTGCCTGATAGTCGCCCCGCGCCATCGCGAGCGGGATTCCCCGTGCCATCAGCTCATCTCCGCCGTAAATTTTTCCGCTTCCTTCCTCCCGGTAGCAGGCTTCCGCATCCAGACCGGCCAGCTTCAGCATTCTCGGCCGCATGAATGGCATACTCTGCGCTGCCACGTGCGTCGCTACGGCCCGGCTTCCGTCCTGAGCCACGCTGATCCACGCGCATTCTGTTCCCTCATAGGGCGACCTCAGCCGGTAGAACTTCCCGTACAGCAGCACCTCCTGCCATTCATGCACCCGGGCATTCAGCGCCTTGATCTCTTCCAGCTCTTCTGCCGGCATCTTGCGGATGTCCAGCTCGTATCCGTACGTTCCGCCCATCGCGACCGCCGCCCGGGTGAACAGCGGGGAAATCCGGCCCGTCTGGTGATTCGGCACGGCGGACACATGGGCGCCCATGCAGCTCGGCGGGAAGACGATGCTCGTCCCGTACTGGATCCGGCACCGCATCCACGCATCCGTGTCATCGCTGCACCAGGCCTGCGGCATCATGCACATCATCGCCAGGTCGAACCGTCCGCCGCCGCTTGCGCAGCTTTCGAACAGCACGCCGGGATTCCGCCGGATAATCTCCCGCAGGATCTCATACAGTCCCAGGATATACCGGTGATGGAACTCCTTCATCCGTTCCGCCGGCAGCTCCGCGCTGCCCACCATGTTGATGTTCCGGTTCATGTCCCATTTCACGTAGTCCACCTGCCCCCG
>JAFRGU010000198.1 GCA_017433675.1 Clostridia bacterium | reverse complement strand
GGGGCACTGTGTGGGCATCGACATTCACGAAGATCCCCGGCTCAGTCCGGCGAGCCATGACACGCTGAAGGCGGGCATGGTGATTACCGTGGAGCCCGGTGTATATCTGCCGGGCGTGGGCGGGGTCCGGATCGAAAACACCTGCCTGGTGAAGGAGAACGGCTCCGAACCGCTGACCACCGCCCGGAAGGAACTGGTGGTTCTGTAAAACTGTTTCCCAATAAGAATCTATAAATCGTTCCGAAGGGATTTCGGAACAAAACGAGGAGGAAAAAACCATGATCACAGCTGGCGATTTCAAAAAGGGCGTTACCATTGAATGGGACGGCGGCGTCTGGAACATCGTCGATTTCCAGCACGTCAAACCCGGCAAGGGCGCGGCATTTGTCCGGACCAAGATCAAGAATGTCATGACCGGCGCGGTCGTGGAGCGCAGCTTCAACCCGACGGACAAGATGCCCCGGGCGATCATTGAAACCAAGGAAATGCAGTATGTGTACAACGACGGCGATCTGTATTACTTCATGGACGTGGAAACCTATGAGCAGCTGCCCATGACCCGCGACCAGGTGGAAGACGCGATCCCCTTCGTGAAGGAAGGCACCAATGTGACGATGCGCTTCTTCAAGGGCAGCGCGTTCTCTGTCGAAGCGCCGAACTTCGTGGTGCTGGAAGTCACCGATACCGAGCCCGGTTTTGCCGGAGACACGGCCTCCAACACCTACAAGCCCGCGACGCTGGAGACCGGATTCAGCCTGCAGGTGCCGCTGTTCATCAACACCGGGGACAAGATTCAGATCGATACCCGCACCGGCGAGTACCTGAAGCGGGCCTGATCGGAGGCAAATATGAGCAAGCTGACGGATAAGATCTCCTACCTGCAGGGCCTGGCGGAGGGCATGAAGCTGAATCCGGAAAAGGACAGCAACCGCCTGATCCAGGGAATCCTGGAAGTGCTGGGCGAGGTCGGGGAAAGCTTTGAGGCGCTGGCGGAAGCGCAGGGCGAGCTGAGCGACTACGTGGAGAGCATCGACGAGGATCTCGCGGATCTGGAAGCGGATCTCTACGATGAGGAAAACGAGGACCTGGCCGAGGATGAGGACGATGACGAGGATG
The DNA here is from genome assembly GCA_017433675.1 of Clostridia bacterium. GTDB lineage: Bacteria > Bacillota > Clostridia > Christensenellales > Aristaeellaceae > Aristaeella. The sequence continues at coordinate 5,396 of JAFRGU010000198.1, read as the reverse complement.
ATGAGGACATCGAAGCTGGCGGCGCGCTGGTCTATAAATGCCCTCACTGCCAGGAGGAAATCGAGCTCGATCCGGATGAACTGGATCTGGAGGAGGATCATCCCTGCCCCAACTGCGGGAAGGAGCTGTTTCCCGAGCTTCCCGATGAAGTAGACTGACGGAACCGGGAAGGGACAGATTGTTTTTTGAGCAGGCGTCGTTTCGGCGCCTGCTTTCCCGTGAAAGGGGACAGGAAAACAGCATGCGGAATGTGGTCATTACCGGCGGCAGCCGGGGCATCGGCGCAGCCATGGTGCGCCGGTTTACCCGGAACGGGGACCGGGTCTTCTTTACGTATCTGCGGGCGGAGCAGGATGCAGGGGCGCTGGCAGCGGAAACCGGCGCGGAAGCCCTGCGGGCGGACGCGGCCAGCGGTACGGAAATGGCGGAGGCCATCCGGACCGCGGAGGAAAAAGCAGGCCCCGCTGATGTGCTGATCTGCAACGCCGGCCTGTCGCTGACGAAGATGCTGACGGATACCACGGATGAGGAATACCGGCGGGTCATGGATACGAACGTGTACGGAACGTTTGCGGCGATCCGGGCGGTTCTGCCGGGCATGTTCTGGCGGCGGAAGGGGGCCATCGTGACGGTATCCTCCATCTGGGGGCAGAGCGGCGCTTCCTGCGAAGCGGTGTATTCCGCCTCCAAGGCGGCGGTCATCGCCCTGTCGCAGGCTGTGGCGAAGGAAGCGGCAGGTTCCGGGGTCCGGGTGAACTGTATCGCGCCGGGCCTGATCGATACGTCCATGAACAGCCACCTGACTGAAAGCGACCGGGAGGCGCTGACGGAAGAGATTCCGATGGGACGCATGGGCACCCCGGAAGAAGTGGCGGAAACTGCCTTTTTCCTCTGCAGCGATGCAGCCGGATATATTACCGGACAGGTCATCGGCGTCAACGGCGGATGGGCAAAATAAGCCCCGCTTTCCGGCGAAGATTTTTCGAAAAAATGGGCTTGACATGGCCATGGGGTTTTGCTATAATAGCTCCCGCAGCTGAGAGCTGCTGTTGGGGAATGGTGTAACGGCAGCACCTACGACTCTGACTCGTATTGTCTAGGTTCGAATCCTAGTTCCCCAGCTTTTCTTTTTTCTGGCTCCGTTGTCTAGAGGCCTAGGACGCCGCCCTCTCAAGGCGGAAACACGGGTTCGAATCCCGTCGGAGCTGCTGACCGGAACCCTGAGATAAGTGGTTTCGGATTTTTTTTTGCTCTTCAAGAGCATCAGCTTCATCTGCCAAATACAGACATGGTGTGCTAAAGCGGCAGGAATCTGTCAATCTCCGGGCCTGTACAGAAGACTATACGGAAAAGGACCAGAAATAACCTGAGGAGAGGAGATACCGGCATGAGGCCGCATGCAACCAAATGCAACACCCGGCTGTTTATCGGCTTTTTGCTTTTGGGCGGTCTTTTTCATTATTTTGATCCGACGGAGAATCTGCTTCTGAACTCTTTCCTGTTCTGCGGAAGGTTTACCATTTTTGCCGGACTGATTCTGTTCTGGATACAATCCATTCGCACCCGGCTGCTACCGACACGGATCAGGGCATACATGATTGCCGCGGGGCTTATGATGCTCTGCCTGCTGATCGTGCAGGTGTTCAATAACCGGATCGTCGGAGACGCCGCCGGCGCCCTGACAGTAAACCGTTTCAGCAAGTATGCCTACTGGATTCCACAAACGATGACACCGGCTTTTTTTCTTATGGCCTGCATCCTGATCTGCCGGTACGGGCAGGATGGGAAAAGATGGGACGAACGACTGCTGCTGATTCCCCCGGCGCTCCTGTCCCTGATCGTGCTGACAAATGATTTCCATCATCTGGTATACCGACCCAGGGCGGATTACCCGGAGCTGATGATTGTTACAGGAAAATACTCTCAGGGCACCGTTTTCTATCTGCTGTATGCCTGGATCATCCTGACTGTTGCAATCGGCCTGATTCTGCTGTTCCGGGAAGCGGGACGCCGCCCCGCCAAAGGGATTGTCCTGCTCACAGGCGCAACGCTGACCTGGCTGGCGATGCTGGTGCTGAACCTGCTGGTGTTCGACTGGCTGCATGTCCACCAGCCGTACAGTACCCAGGAGATCAATATCTTCGGCATGCTGGGCGTCTTTGAAATCTGCATCCGGAATCATCTGATCCCCAGCAATGAAAACCATATCGGCTTTTTTGAACAACTTGGGCGACCCGTGATGATTACCGACCGGGACCTGTCTCCGGTTTACAGAACCAACAAGGCGGTGAAGGCTTCGGAAGAGGAACTGCGTGCGTCGCTGAAACAGCCCGTGTATCCCCAGGAGAATATCCGGCTGTCCGGTATGGAGATCCGGGCCGGATACGCTTTCTGGACAGAGGATGAAAGCGAACTGAACCGGGAAAACAGGCGGCTGGAATCCGCCAATGAACTCCTCAGCGAGGAGAATGACCTGATTCGCGCGGAGAATGAACTGAAAGAGAAAAAAGCCGGCCTGGACGCGCAGAATATGGTATACGACAGGATCGCAGCCGAGCTCTATCCCCGCCAGAAACGGATTGAAGATCTGCTGGAATCAGCACAGCCCGATACGGAAGAATTCCGAAGAGCACTTGGCGAATGCTGCGTGCTGAATGCCTGGTGCAAGCGAAAAAGCAATCTGCTCCTGCTGGACGAAACAGCACTGCCCAAGCGGAACCGGGAGCTGTTTCTGGCGCTTCAGGAATCAGCCCGATTCCTGAAGTGCTGCGGAGTGAAAGCAGCGGCTGTCGGAGAGGAGACAACGGATTTTCCGCTTGCGGATATCCATGATTTGTACGATTCCTTTGAGGCGATTATCGAGGGATGGCTGCCGTCCATGCGCCAGATGGCGGTTTCCCTGCAGGAGGACGGCATCCGCCTGGCCGTGATTACAGAGCGGGAACTGCCGCTGCCGGAAACAATCCTGCCGGTGGAGAAACAGATCAGCGAAGGTACCGTTTTCCTGACTGTCCGCAGAAGGAAGGGAGGGGAGGCCGCATGAAAGCGGTCTGGCTTCTGAAGAACTCCTTTCTCTGGTACGCGGTGACAATGACGTCGCTTGCTCTCGTCATCGGCGGCCTGATTGCCCTGGCTGACAGTATCCGCTCACGCCGCGGAAATCGAATAACGATGCCGGCGGGATTGATTGCTTTCGCGGCTTTTTCCGTCTTTATGATCCTGATGGACTGCGCCCGGTACGCATATCTTTCGGAGCCGGATCCCCGCTATCAGACCTTCCAGCTTGCCCTGTTCAGCCTTCCCTGGGGGATATATGCAGGCATTGAGGCGGCCCTTGCCTTCCTGCTGAGCCTGATCCTGCCGGACAGCTTCCGATACCACCGTTCCCACCTGATGCCGGACGCGATCCGGGAAACCATGAACCTTCTGCCCGAAGGAATATGTATCAGCGCACCGGACGGAACGGTGCTGCTTTCCAATCTTCAGATGGACAACCTGTGCAGGACGCTGACCGGCGGTGTTCTTCTGGACGCTATCCGCTTCCGGGAGCGGGTTGAAGCTGCCGATGAAAAGCACAACGAAGACCGGCTGCTGCGGACTCCTGACGGGAAAACCTGGCGTCTGTCCTGGGAAATGCTTACAGAAAGCGGCCGGGGATATCACCTGATGACGGCGGAGGATATCACGGAACAGTACCGGATTACCGAGACACTGAAAGAAAAGAATGAGCACCTGCAGGATCTGCAGCGGCGCATAAAAGCGGTCAGCGACCTGTCGGGCGAAATGTTCGTCGCCCGTGAAAAAGCCAGTGCCCGCGCGGCTCTGCACAACCAGCTGGGACAGGTTCTGCTGATGGGGCAGTACTGGCTGGAGCATCCGGAAAGCACCGACGCGGAGATGGTCCGGATGACCACCCGGGAGATGAACCGTATTCTGCTCAGGGAAGCGGAGGACCTTTCAGAGGAAGAAACGGAAACAACCGGGCTCGGAGCAGATCAGCTGCGGCGGACTCTTGCCATGATCAAGAATATTGGCGTACAGGCGGAAATCTGCGGTGAACTGCCGGAAGCCCTCTCCCGGAGAACGCTGCTGGCCTGCGCAATTGAGGAATGTGCATCCAATGCGGTCAAACACGCGGAAGGCGACCGGATTACAGTACTCCTGGAAGAAGACGACAACAAGCTCACTGCAAGAATCAGCAATAACGGCCGGCCGCCAGAAGGCCCGATCACTGAGAGCGGAGGCCTGCTTTCCCTGCGACGCAGAACCGAAGCCGCAGGAGGTCAAATGCTGGTGGAATCCTGCCCCGCGTTCAGCCTGACGCTCATCCTCCCATAATTCTATTCAGGAGATGAATTCTCATTTTCCTGTTTTTTCCCTTCTCCCTTCTCATGCAAAAAATGGGCCGTGTGACCAATATACAGCCGCTACAGGAATGAATATACTGTATTCGGGAATTTTTGCCTGCATGTCGCGGGACATATGGATGGCTGCGCGAACAGAAAAAGGCGGTGACGGAGATTGAGCGAGCGAATCAGGGTCGTGGTGGCGGATGATCAGAACATTTCCCGGGCTTTCTTTGAAATGTACGTTCGCGCGGATGCCCGCTATCAGCTGCTGGCTGCTCTGCGGACGGCCAAGGAGGCAGTTGACTATGTTGACGCCCACGAAACGGATCTGGTACTTCTGGACATCATGATGCGGAATGGAATTGACGGGCTTACCGCCGCCGGGGAAATAAAGCGGAAGCACCCGGAGGTCCGGATTATCCTGACCACTTCATCCCTGGAGACTACCTGGGAGGACCGGGCCAGGGCTATCGGTGTGGAAGGCTTCTGGTATAAGGAATACGAGGTTCACAGCCTCACAGAGATGATGGACCGGGTGATGGCCGGAGAGATCGTTTACCCTTCAGATCCGCCTGAACTGAACCTGGGGAAAGTGAAACGCAGTGAAATGACAGACCGGGAGCTGGACGTGCTGCGGGAGCTGACCCGCAACCTGACGAACGAAGAGATTGCCGGAAAGCTGAATGTTTCGGTTTCCACGATTAAGCGCCACATCGAGAACATACTGCAGAAGACCGGATTCAAAAACCGGATCGATCTGGCGATGAACGCGAAGGCTCTGGGACTGGTGGTCAGCGAAGAGGACCGAACCCGGGGAAACCCAAAAACATAACGGAACGGAGCATTGAGGAACAGAAGGACACAGGAGGAGAAAAAAATGAAGCGGAAGCTGTGGATCGCGGCAGCTATGATGGCACTGGCAGTTTTGTTCTGCTGTACGGCAGCAACAGCGGAAGCCAGCGGAACGACATATGCCCTGAAAATCGCCGGGATGCAGGTTACGGACGCAAACATGGGGGATATCCTCGGTGACGGCGTCTTTTCCTT
>JAFRGU010000197.1 GCA_017433675.1 Clostridia bacterium | reverse complement strand
GGTGCAATCTGGCAATCATGGACTATGACGCGAATGATAACTACTTAGTTCTCGAAGGGGAGGAAAACATCCGCAGCCGGGCCTTCTCGCTGCTGTATTCGGACGGCGATGAGGAACTGCTGAAGAGCCCGTATATCTCTCCCGTATTTGCAAGGGAAGAACAGCTCCGGGGTTTCCCGCCGGCGGTCATTGTGGAAGCGGGCCTGTGTCCCTTTGTGGAAACGAACCGGAAGTTCGGCGCGAAGCTGGAAGCGGCCGGAACTTCCGTCCGGTTTATCCGCTATCCTGAAAGCCGGCACGGTTTTACGGTGCGGATGAATGGCGCCTGGCAGGAAGCGCAGCAGGCGATTATTGACGCCATCAATGCAGCGCCCCCGGTTGAATGATTCTTTTGCACCGCTCACCTCTCCGGGATGGGCGGTGTATTGTCTCTGAGCGTTTTGAAGGAGGAAATCCATATGCCGCTGAGTCCCGAAATGCGAGCCATCATGGCCCGTGATATGCAAAGCAACCGCAAATTTGACGGGGAAACGGACATCCCGGATGAATGCCGCGGCTTTATCGACCTGGCTGAGATGGAAACTGTTGAGCAGCCGGCGGTCTGTGGATGGCCTTACAAACTGTACATTTTCACGGCAAAGAATAAAAAACCGAACAGTCCGCTGCATATCAATATTCATGGCGGCGGCTGGCTGATCGGCCATATGCCCAATGACACCCTGTGGAGTGCCTGGCTGGCGGATCAGATTGAGGGTATCGTGGTCGATGTGGATTATACCACCACGGAATTCGCCGCTTTTCCGGTGCCTCTGGAGCAGTGCCTGGATGCGGTCCGGTATACGATGGATCATCTGCGGGAATGGGAATGTGATCCCGGCCGTATTTCCTGTGGCGGATACTCCGCGGGCGGGCAGCTGACGATGAGCATTGCCGCGGTTTCCGCGATGAGAGGGAACCCGCTGCCTTTCTGTCTGCTGATCAACGGTTACGGACCCAATGACATGCATTACGATGAGACGGAAGTACACGCGATTCCTGAATACTGGAAGACCCAGGAATACCGCGGCGCCGGCTTCAGCGTGCTGATGAGCGATGACAACGCCGCGCTGATGGATGACCCCTCGATCGACTTTATGGCGGCGCCGGAGGAGATTCTGGCGGCGCTGCCACCCACGATGATTCTGGGCGCAGCCCGGGACGTGTTCAGGTTCCAGAATCTGGAGCAGGGGAAAAAGCTGGCGGCGATGGGGGTTGAGGTGACGATGAAAATCTTCCCGGATACCTCCCACGGCTTTATTCCGCACTTTATGCCCCACTGGCGGGAAGCCGGAGACCTGATTGTGAAGGCAATCCGGAACACAGCGCTGTGAACCGGTTTTCAATGAAAGGAGAAACAAACCATGCGCACCGTAATTGACCCCGGAAAGGAACGGCGGACCATCAATTTCCTGGATAATATCTGCTTTTCCCATGTGAAGGATCTGGACGGAAATCCCCTGGATCTGTATCTGTCCCTGATGGTGCAGAACGGGAACAGTGAAATGCGGCTGGCTTCCGGACGGGACGATGAGGTTTCCACAGGCCTGCAGCCGCTGATCGTGTGGATCAACGGGGCCGGATGGCGGAAATGCGACAAGAACCTGATGGCCGCGGAGATGCAGTATTTCGCCGAACACGGGTATGCGGTGGCCTGCATTACCTACCGGCATTCCGGGATCGGCCATTTTCCCGATCAGCTGATTGACGTGAAAACTGCGGTGCGTTTCCTTCGGACCCATGCGGCACAGTACGGGATTGATCCGGAGCGGGTAGCGACCATGGGCCGGTCTGCCGGCGGGCATCTTTCCGCCTGGATGGCCATGAATACGGACGGGTTCGACAGCGACGAGTGGGCGGACTCTTCTTCCAGGGTGCAGGCGGCTGTGGACTGGTTCGGACCGGTGGACGTGAAAACCTGCAATCTCATTGAGATTGAAAACTTCAAAAACCCGAACCACCGCTGGCATAAAATCGAGGAGACCCACGGCGGAGCGCTGCTGGGCGGAGATCCGGAGACCATGGTGGACCGCAGCGACTCGGCCAGCCCCATCTTTTCCATCAGTGAAAAGACGGCTCCGATCATCATCCTCCACGGCGATCAGGATCCGCTGGTGCCTGTATCCATGAGTGAGGATTTCTATGCCCGGCTCGTGAAGGCAGGACTGGAGGATCAGAGTGAACTGCTCATTGTGAAGAACGGCGGCCACGGAACCCGGGAACTGTTCCAGACGGAATGCAAGGAGCGGGTGCTGGCTTTCCTGAACAAGTATCTGAAATCCTGAGAGGAGGAGCCGTCATGAAAAACCATCTTCCGACGCCGGCCCTGGAAATTCTTGTAGAAGTGGACCGTGAACATATTGTGGAGTTCGAAAGCGAAATCGGGCATGTGAAGCTGATTCCGTTTAAGGGAACGGTGGACTGCCCGCTGTTCCATGGAATTGTGGAGCCCTGTGGCGTGGATACCCAGGTGACCAATCAGAACCAGGTCCGGCACATGTCCGCCCGGTATGTGCTGACAGGGAAGGACGCAGACGGGCAGGACTGTCACATCTACGTGGAAAACAACGCCTGGTTTACGGGCGGAGAACAGCCCAAGCCCTTCCGGACGGTGCCGACATTTATTACGGATTCTCCAAAACTGGCGCCGTATCTGCACCGGAATCAGTTTGTCGGAGAGGGCTTCCGGGATGAGCGGGGCTTGTGGATTCGCTTCTATGAACTGAGCGATAAGGCGGAGTGAGGGATGAGCATGAAGGAAATCCTTCAGGAACTGGCGGCGAAACGGAACCGGCTGCAAAAGATCAGCATGGCTTATTTTGCGATGATCGTGGCGGTCATCCTGCTGATTTTCATCGGACCGGGTTTGCCCGGGATGATCCTTGGCGTGGCGCTTCTGATCTTCTATTTCGTGTGGCTC
>JAFRGU010000196.1 GCA_017433675.1 Clostridia bacterium | reverse complement strand
TATCCGCCTGGAAAAGCGGGAACACGTTCCCTTCTGGGAAGCCTTTGAGCTCTGCGCCGGACGCAATGAAAAGCCCATCGATCAGAAATGTGCTTTTGTCTCGGATCAGCTGGCGTCCTGGCGCCGGGTAAGCGAAAGCATGTCCGTGCCGGATTTCGTCTGGTGGCTGATGCGCGAAACGGGTATCTATGCAGCCCGCGGCGCGTATCCCGACGGCAAGGCGCGCCAGGCCAATCTGGATGCGCTGTATCAGCGGGCCCTGGATGGTCAGAAAGCAGGCCAGCTGCGCCTGTCCGATTTCATCGGGGATCTGCGGGAGGCCCGGGAAACCAGGCAAACCGACAGCGACGATCATCCCGTCCTCGGCGCTGGGGATAACTTTGTCCGTGTCATGACAATGCACAAAAGCAAGGGACTGGAATTCCCGGTGGTGATTCTGATGGATCTGCAGAAGAGCATCCGCCGGAAGCATGGAGATGAGAAGCTCCGGATGGATGTCAGCAGCTCCGGAAATGCGCTCGGGCTTTATCTGCCGGCCGTCCGCCGCAGCCGGAACAGCATGCTTGATTCCCAGGGGAGCGATGCTTTTGATATTCAGGCGCTCCGGAAGAGGATTTCCGAGGAAACCCGGGTGCTGTATGTGGCCATGACGCGCGCGCAGCAGAAGCTCTGCCTGATCGGCGCGGTGAAGGACGGCGATGAGGATCTGTGGAGGAACCGGACACGGGCAGCCCGCATCTGGAAAACCCGCAGCATGCTGGATATGATCATGCCCGCCGTGCTGCAGCGGATTGATCTGCCGGATGCGGGAGAAACGCGGGAGGATGATCTCTGGCGTCTTTCCTGTATCTCCGGGAAGGCCATCGAAGACCGGGAGGAAGCCGCCGGCGTTTCCGATCCCGGCATCATGGCGCTTTTGTCCACCGAAGCGCCGATGTGTATGTATGTCCCGGAGCCGCTGGATCCGGTTCCGCTGAAAACCAGCGTCACGACGCTGGTCCGGCAGCACCCTGTGCTTTCCGAGGAGGACAGCGAGGAAACGGTGGCCGACAAGCGGAAAACCGAGGAAGCGGTCCGTACCTTCCGTCTCAGCTCCGTCCCCTCGCGCCCGGCCTTTCTGGAGGAGGAAAAAGTGGAAGCGGCAGGCATCGGTACGGTTACGCACCGGTTTCTGCGCCTGATCGATCTGGATCTTTTTCGACGGGAGGGGGTTGATGTGGAGGCTGCCGTGCGTCAGGAGGCGAACCGCATGCGCACCGCCGGAATCCTGACCGAAGAGGAATATTCCCTGATCCGTCTGCGCGGGGTGGCGTCCTTCCTGAAGAGCGACCTGGGCCGGCGCATGCTGAAAAGCCCCGAAATCAGGCGGGAGGCCAGCTTTACCATGCAGATCAGCCCCAATGCGCCGACCATGGTTCAGGGGATCGTGGACTGTGTCTTCCTGGAAGACGGAGAATGGGTGCTGATCGATTACAAAACGGACCGGGATACCGATCCGGCCACCTTTGTGCCCCGTCATGCATCCCAGATGAACTGGTACAGAAAAGCCCTCGAGCGCCTGACCCTGACCAAAGTCCGGGAAATGTGGCTCTTCGCCCTGAGAGCCGGCAAAGCCTATCCGGTCAGGCCGCTCCCCGTTTGATCCGTTTTGAGCCTGGTTTTCCGGCATCATAAACGCTCACTGATTCCAGACAGGAGGCCATTTCATTTGAAATCCCTTTTCTTCAACGCGCAGGTATATGCCGGCGGCAAGGTTTCCCGCCGGTCCTTCCTGGTCGAAAATGGCCGTTTCACAGCCGTAGGCCCGGATGCGGAAATTCTCCGCCTCGCCGGTTCAGATACGGACCGGATCAATCTGCATGGCCTTTTTGTCTGCCCCGGCTTCAATGATTCCCATATGCATCTGATCAGTCTGGGCCAGTCCCTCCGGACTGCCCAGCTGTCCGGTCACACCGGCAGCCTTGCCGGGATGCTCGCTTGTCTTCGTCAGTTCGCTGCCGGTCATCCTCCCCGGAACGGCCAGTGGCTGCGGGGCCGCGGCTGGAATCAGGATTATTTTACAGACACGAACCGTATGCCGGACCGGAAAGATCTTGACGCGATTTCGAAAGAGTTTCCCATCATGATCACCCGGGCCTGCGGGCACTGCTGCGTCGTGAATTCCCGGGTGCTGGAGATCGCCGGCATCACCGGATCGACGCCTTCTCCCGACGGCGGCCGCATCGGGCTCGAAAACGGTGAGCCGGACGGCAGGCTGTATGACAATGCCATTGAGCTGCTGAATCCCTTTCTTCCGCTGCCGGATAAAGCGGAGCTGAAGGAAATGATCCGTCTGGGCTGCAGGACGCTCAATGCCTGCGGCGTGACCAGCGTGCAGTCCGATGATTACGCGCTGTTCCGGGCCATCCCCTGGGAGACGGTGAACGCGGCTTACCGGGAGCTCGCGGAAAGCGGGGACCTGACCGTCCGGGTTTACGAGCAGGCGAATTTCACCGCGCTGCCGGAGCTGCGCCGTTTCATCGAAGCCGGAAACCGGACCGGAAATGGCGATGCCTTCTTCCGGATCGGTCCCCTCAAGCTGCTGGGGGACGGTTCCCTGGGCAGCCGTACCGCCCACCTGTCCCGGCCCTACGCGGACGATCCGGCCGTCTGCGGCTTTTCGTTATTCAGCACCGAGCAAATGAATGAAATGATTGGCTATGCCCATGCCCGCAATATGCAGATCGCCGTGCATGCCATCGGGGATGCCTGCCTGGATCAGGTCCTGGACGCGATGGAAGCTGCGCTGGAACGCCATCCCCGGAAGGATCACCGCCACGGCATTGTGCATTGTCAGATCACCCGTCCGGACCAGCTGGAGCGGATCAGCCGCCTGAAACTGCATGTTTACGCACAGTCGGTCTTCCTCGATTACGACAATCACATTGTGGAAAGCCGGGTCGGCTCGGAACGCGCGAAAACCAGCTACTCCTGGAAAACGCTGCTGAACCGGGGCGTCTCCGTCTCCAACGGTTCCGACTGTCCGGTTGAGTTTCCGGATGTCATGCGCGGCATCCAGTGTGCCGTAACCCGTACCTCCATGGACGGTACCGGTCCCTATCTGCCGGAGGAAGCCTTCTCGCTGGAGGAGGCCCTCGACAGCTTTACCATCCGCGGCGCGGAAGCCAGCTTTGAGGAGCACGGGAAAGGCCTCATTGCGCCGGGCTTCCTGGCGGACTTTACCGTGCTCGCGCGCAATCCCTTTGAAACAGCGCCGGAGGATCTTCATACCATCCCGGTCCACGCCTGCTACCTGGGCGGACGGTGTGTATATGACGGATCCATTTGAACAGAGAGGCATCATGAGGACCAACACCTGTGGGGAAGGCAGGCTCACAATCCGGAAAGGAAGCAAACAGTGAACAGGCACGAAAACCGGAAAAAAATGACCAGTGTCAGTGTGTTTCATTATTTCCGTCTGATTTACCGCTCCATCCTCTTTCTCCTGCTTCTGATCGCATATATCATCTTCAGAGTCCGGGGCGGAACCGATCTGATGACCCGGGCGGACGAGCGTCCGGTGATTATCAGTGTGCTTTTCCTGGTATTTACGGTGGAAATGATTCTCCGTTTCTTTCCATCCAGTCTGGAAAGCCCCGGCTGCCAGAAGCAGTTCCTCCGAAACTACCGGAAATCGGGAAAAACGGATCTTGTGGTGCCGGATAACAATGCCACGGTGCTCGTTCTCCTGGTCTGGCTCTGTTTCAATGGTATTTTCGGAGCCCTGTACATGATCGGCGTCCTCGATGAGGGAATTATGCTGCTCCTCAGCAGCGCCTACTCTGTCTGCGATATGATCTGCATTCTGTTCTTCTGCCCGTTCCAGACCTGGTTCCTGAAGAACAAATGCTGTGTCACGTGCCGCATCTACAACTGGGACTATGCCATGATGTTCACTCCCCTGTTCTTCGTAGCTAAGCCCTATACCTGGGGACTGCTGATTCTGTCCGTTGCATTGCTGGTCCGATGGGAAATCACGTTTTACCGGCATCCGGAGCGTTTCTGTGAATCAACCAATGACTATCTGAAATGTGCAAACTGCACGGAAAAGCTCTGCAATCAGAAGAAGCAGCTGCTCATCCTGTGGAAGCAGGTGGAGGAATACACGCTGCGGCAGAAGCAGCGGCTGCAGCGGTAAATGAACCGGAACAGGAACAGGTTCGTTTCGGGAGGCCGCCCATGAATTGAAAAAATCCCCGATTCCTGTATAATAGGCGGAGAAAAGGAGGAAACCGGAATGAAACATTATATTATTGCCAAATTCAGGGAAGGCATTGACTGGAAGCGTCTGGTTCCGGAAATCACGGAGCATTTTCAGCCCGCGAAGGCCATCGACGGCGTTTCGGAAGTCGTCATTCATACTTCATGCTCAGACAAACCCAACCGCTTTCATCTGATGATCGAGCTGCAGATGACGCCGGAAGGGCTGAAGAACTGGGACAAATCGCCTGTGCACAGCGGGTGGAAATCCAGATACGGAGAGATGCTGGAAGGCAAGGCCATTTTTGACTGTGAATGACCGATCCGCGCTTTTCGATCTGTTGAAAACAGCCCTGGAGCATGCAACCGCTCCGGGGCTGTTTTTAATCAGGTTTACGAAAAATACAGTAGTATTCCGATTTCCGTTCCATGATGCCTTCGCTGCCGGCGGATCATCGTTCGCGTGATGGTCCGGTCGTACATGAAGGCCTTACATGCTGGCCTTGAAGATCGCATACATATCCGCTTCCCGGAGCAGCTTTGCGGATCCCTTGGCCCCGTTCACCCCCACGGCGCACTTGTGCGCCATGGTGTGCAGGTCTTCCTCCGTGGCGCTGACGCCCAGCTCCCGCAGATTGGTCGGCATGTGGATGCGGCGGAAGAAATCCTCCAGCGCCTCGATTCCCTTCAGCGCGGTCTCTTCGTCCGAACCCGCGGGCGCCACGCCCATGACGTTTAAGGCAAAGCGTTTGAAGCGCGGCAGGCAGTCTTTGTATACATACCTGGCCCAGCTTCCCCAGATCGCGGCCAGGCCGGCGCCGTGAGCCACATCATACAGTCCGCCCAGCTCGTGCTCCAGCTTATGGGTCATCCAGTCGCCGCCGTCGTTGCCGCAGCCCGTCAGGCCGTTGTGCGAAAGGCTTCCCGCCCACATAACCTCGGCGCGGGCTTCATAGTTCTTCGGATCGCGGACCAGGATCTCCGCGTTTGTCATCACTGTGCGCAGCAGGCTTTCCGCCATGGAATCGGTGATCTCCATGTTCCCGCCGCTCGTGAAATAGCGTTCCATCGTATGCATCATAATATCGGTACAGCCGCAGGCGGTCTGGTAATCCGGCAGCGTCATGGTCAGCTCCGGGTTCATGATGGCAAACTTCGGCCTGCAGTAATCGCTGTTGTATCCCCGCTTCACCAGCCCTTCCTCTTTGGTGATGACGGAGGAATCGCTCATCTCGCTGCCCGTGGCTGCGATGGTCAGGATCACGCCCAGGGGAAGGCAGCCCGTCGCCTTGCGCCGGTAATCGTAGAAATCCCATACATCGCCCTCATTGGCAACGCCGTACCCGATGGCCTTGGCGGAGTCGATGGCGCTTCCGCCGCCCACCGCCAGCAGGAAGTCGACGCCTTCCTTCCGGCACAGGTCGATGCCTTCATAAACCAGACTCAGCCGCGGGTTGGGCACCGCGCCGCCCAGTGTGACATACGGGATGCCGGCTTCGTCCAGCGTATCGGTCACCCTTTTCAGCAGCCCCGACCGGACCACGCTCCCGCCGCCGTAATGGATCAGGACCTTTTTTCCGCCGAATTCCCGGATCAGTTCAGCGGCTTTTGCTTCGGTGTTTTTGCCGAATACCACTTTGGTCGGGGTATAGTAATTGAAACCGTACATCGTCATTCCTCCATTTCATACAAACAGGCGTCAGAATCGTTTTTTCCCATGCTTCATGCACAGTACTCCCCTGTTGACTGTTCTATCCCGCACGATGCATGAACATGTAATCACATCGGATTGTACCAGATCGGACGGTAAATGGCAATGGGGCTGGCCAAACCTGTGGCACTTTGGTATAATGGCGCCCATGAGAGCATCTGACAGGCAGGCAGTCAGAATCGGAAAGGAAGCGGCGGCCGGATGAAAAATGATCTGAGGAAGCGAGTTGACGCCTTCACCGGGCGGTGCCGGAAGGAGGATGTAAACCTGCACGGTTTTATCCTCTCCGTCCGGGGGCAGGAAAAGGTAAAGGCATATTATGCCCCCTTCCGGGAGGGTGCGCCCCACCGGATGTATTCCGTCAGCAAAACGATGACCGCCATCGCCATCGGCATGCTGATGGAGGAAGGCAAGCTCGGGCTGGAGGACCGGATCACCGATTATTTTCCGGACCTGCTGCCGGAGCAGGTCAGCCCCTGGCTGACGGAACTGAGGCTCCGGGACATGCTGCGCATGGCGACCTGCTATCGGCAGACCGCCTACCGGGAATATGTGGATGAGGACTGGACCCGGCCTTTCTTTACCGGCCAGCCGGATCATGCGCCCGGAACGGTATTCAACTATGATACCGGCTGCAGCCAGGTCCTGGCCAGTCTCGTCCGGCGCATCTCTGGGAAAAAGGTCATCGACTTCCTGGAGGAACGGCTTTTCCGCCCGCTGGGCTGTGAGGATTCCCGGTACTGGCTGCGGGATCCTTCCGGGCAGTGCACCGGCGGAACCGGGCTGTGCATGAGCCTGCGGGATCTGCATCGGGTCGCATTATGCCTGAGCCGGGGCGGGGACGGTCTGATTCCCGGCTGGTTTGTCTCCCGGATGCAGACGAAGCAGATTGACACCCCGCTTCAGGGCAATGAAGAGGAGCGCTACGGGTACGGATGGCAGTGCTGGCGCACTCGGGCCGGCTGGGTGCTCTACGGCATGGGCGGACAGCTGGCGGTTCTCTGTCCGGAGAAGGATGCGGTGCTTTGCACCATTGCGGATGTGCGCCTGGATCCCTGCGGCATGCAGCGGATCTACAATGCGTTTTTTGAAGAAATCTACCCGTATCTGGACAGCGAGGATATGGAACCGGCATCTCTTGCTCTGCCGGCCCTGACGCTGCCGGATGCCGCCGGAAAACAGCCGGTCGCGGAGCAGACGTTTGTCTTTGGGGAGAATCCCCTGGGAATGAAGGAGCTGCGGCTGGAGCAGGATCGGCTGGTTTACCGGAACAGCCGGGGATTATGCGAGCTGCCCTACCGGCCCGGGGAAACAATTACCGCGGCATATCCCGGCTGGCCGGACCCCGCCACAATATCCGCCGGGTGGATCGCGGATGGAATCCTGCGTCTTCGCTGCCATGCGATCGGTGATTTCCCCTGCGGATTCGATATGCTGCTTGTTCTGAAAGGAGATTCGGTGACCCTTCAGAGCCGGCGGTCCGGAGATCCGCGGACGGACGGATATGACGGAGCAGCAACCGGAACGCGGATCTGACCAGCCGAAGGAAGCGCACGCTGAGCATGTACATGGTCGATCTGCAGACCTATGTGGATGAGCGCGCGGTAGCCTTCATCAGCGGCACCGCCTCCATCGAGGACGAGTTCGACAGCTACATCTCCACCCTGCAGTCCCTGCAGCTGGAAGAAGTGCT
>JAFRGU010000195.1 GCA_017433675.1 Clostridia bacterium | reverse complement strand
AACAACATCTTCTATGACTGCGGAGAGGCGGCGATCTGCTTCCCGACGGAAGACAACCGGGCGGAAGGAAACCTGTACATCCGGATGAAAGGCGGATACCTGCGCGTCATGTATCCCGAACCGGAAACCTGCCTGAACCTGCCGGCATGGCAAGAGTTCTACGGATTCGACCGGGAAGGGCAGTTTGCCTGGCTGGACCTGGAGCCGGAGGGCGACTTCGGGAAAGTGCGGTTCGCGGAAGCGAAAATGCCCTCCGTGATACCGGACATGCTGAAGCACCTGAAGATGATCACTGCGCCGGATGGTATCCGGCCCGTTGCGGCGGATCCCATGGTGGACTGCGACCGGACCGGAGCGGCGCATCCGGAGGGCAGCGTGCTGCCCGGACCTTTCAACGCACTGGCATAAGCATTTTATTTCCAGGCTCTTTTTCACAGCCTCCTCCCTCGGGTACAGTTCGAACTGGCCTTATAAAAAAAGCGGAAACTGAAACTTTTAACAAGGCCAAAATAGCATTACAATAGGCTGCATCAAGAGGGAGGTGCTTTATACCATGAGTACGAGAAACAGCATGAGCCAGACATATCGGCTGACCTGCTACGGGCTGATGACCGCGCTGGCTTTCGTGGCGAACTATATCCGGTTCCCTTTCCTGGGATCGCAGATTACGGTGAGCAATACCCTTTGCGCCCTGTGCGGCATGATCCTCGGGCCGTGGGCGGGCTTCGCGACGGCCGGGATCGGCAATTTTATGTACGACCTGATCGCCGGATACGGCCTGGAGGGGCTGATCACGCTGGTCTCCAAGGGTGCGGTGGCGCTGGTGGCCGGGCTGATCTGCCATCAGACCCTCTGTAAACCGCGGCTGGAAAAAAACGACCGGATCCGCCTGTTCATTGCAGCTGCGGCCGGGGCGCTGACCTATGTGGTACTGTATATGCTGAAGACCTTCATCATGGGGCTGACAGTGCGGGGGCTGACAATGGACGCCACGCTGGTTTCCATGGGCAGCAAACTGCCGGCCTCCCTGATCAACGCACTGTTTGCCACCATCGTGGGGCCCCTGCTGATGAACGCGCTGCATCATCCCCTTCATAAGCTGGGAGTGCTGCGCGGGTAAGCGCCGCAACCGCACCCACGGCGCCGGATCCGGTTTCGCGAGAAAAGCCTGGGAAAGGAGAAACAGATCCGGATGAAAACGAGGTTCCAGGACGGACACCCGGCCTACCTGCGGCTGTACATCCTGCTCCGGGAGGAAATTCTCCGGGGAGACCGGCAGTACGGCGAGAAGCTGCCGTCCCGCCGGGAGCTGGCACGGGAACACGGGCTGAGCGTCATCACCGTGGAGCACAGCCTGGACCTGCTGACGCAGGAGGGGTATGTGGAGGCCCGCCCGAAGAGCGGATACTACGTGATCTACCGGGAGACGGACGGTTTTGTCCGGGCTGCAGAGCAGTGCGGGCCGGAAACGCCGGAAACGACACCCCGGGCAGGAACGGAAAACGAAGGCAGTGAGACGGCCGGCGGGGCGGAGGACGGAGCCTGGACGGATGTCACCGTGAACCCGCGGCAGGAAGAGACTTTTCCCTTCTCCACGCTGGCACGGACCATGCGCCGGGTGCTGACGGAGCGGGGAGAGGAGATCCTGAAAAAGACGGACAACCCGGGGGCCCCGGAGCTGCGGGAGGCGATCTGCCGGTACCTGGGACGGAACCGGGAGATTCATGTGCAGCCCGGACAGATCCTCGTCGGATCCGGAGCAGAATACCTGTACGGACTGGTGGTGGAACTACTGGGACGGGACCGGGTTTTTGCCATCGAAGCCCCTTCCTATGCCAAGATCCGGCAGGTTTATGAGGCGAAGGGCGTCCGGTGCGACCAGTTGCCCCTGGGGCGGAACGGAATCCGGACCGAGGCGCTGCAGCGGACGGAAGCCTCCGTGCTGCACATCACTCCCTTCCGGAGCTTTCCCTCGGGCGTGACCGCGACTGTCTCCAAACGGCGGGAATACCTGCAATGGGCGGAAAGCGGGGAACGGTACATCGTGGAGGATGACTTCGAATCCGAATTCTCGCTGCTGCGGAAGCCGGAGGAGACGGTGTTCGGGCAGAGCCGGCGCGGAAACGTGATCTATCTGAACACCTTCTCCCGGACGCTGAGTCCATCCTTCCGGATCGGATACATGGTGCTGCCGGAGCCGCTGGTGCCCCTGTGCCGGGAGCGGGTCGGGTTCTACTCCTGCACGGTGCCGGCGTTCGAGCAGTTTGTGCTGGCGGATCTGCTGAACAGCGGGGATTTTGAGCGGCACATCAACCGTATCCGGCGGGCAAAGCGCCGGAAGGAAAACGGATAAAAACGGACCCGGCAGGGAACCTTTTTGCATCGCATCAAAACAATCCGGCGAATCTGACCGGAGAAGAAAACGGGAAAAAGCCTGAAAAAACAGTTGACAGGGGCCGTGAATCGTGGTAAAGTATCCGCTGTTGGAAGCAGAGGCTTGCCCGCCCCTCACCTGGACTGCGCACGCGGTCGGGTTATCAAGGCACTCTTT
>JAFRGU010000194.1 GCA_017433675.1 Clostridia bacterium | reverse complement strand
TTACCTGGTTACCCTGATCCTGATTCTGGCAATATGCTGCTGCGCCAGCGCGGAGACGGAAGTCGCCATCTGGCATACCTTCACGGAGGGACAGCAGGCGGCGCTGCAGGAGATCTGCGACGGATTCAACGCGAGCCAGAGCGAGTACAAGGCTGTGCTGTATTCCCAGGCTTATTCCGGATTCACTGATTCCGTCTTCCAGGCCACGGCCAACGGAACCGGCCCCAGCATCATCTTCAACTATGGCTCCGAAGCGGCCAAGTACGTGCCCGACGGCAAGGTCGTGAACCTGAAGCCCTACATCTACGACAGCGAGATTGGCATGGTGGATGTCTATGAGAGCCTGCCTGAAGCGCTGCGCTCCGAAGTGGAAGGCTTCGAGAAGGAAGGCATCTACTATCTGCCCTGCTACACGACGGGCCCCGTGCTGTTCTACAACACGGCGATCTATGACGAGATGGGCTTCCAGCCCCCCAAGACCTGGGATGAGCTGGCGGAGCAGGCCAAGGCGATCTATGAAGCGAAGGGGATCTCCGGATACTCCGGCGCGGACGGCCTGACCGACCTGATGCAGACCCTGATCCTGCAGAGCGGAAACACCTACATCGATGTGGAAAACAAAAAAGTTGGCTTTGACACGGAAGAGTTCCTGAAGTGGCTGACCTGGTACGGCGAGAACGTGCAGAACGAATATTTCCTGGACGGTCCGACCATCAGCGACTACATTTCCGGTGACTTCAACGCCCAGAACGTGGCTTCCTATTCCGGCTCCTGCGCCGGCGAACCCTATATCGAGTTGGCCACCTTCTCCTGCGCGCCGCTGCCCAGGGGCATCAACACGGAGTGGTATCCTTCCTGGAACCGCGGCCCCATCGTGTTCGACAAGGGCGAAGAGACCAACAAGGGCGCCTATCTGTTTGTGAAATACATGCTGCAGCCTGAAGTCGAAACCGCATGGGTGAAGTCCGTGAACGCGCTGGCCCCCTACGGCACCACCCAGGCCTGCGATGCGTACAAGGAGTACAGCAGCAATCTGTCCGTTTCCCTGCAGGCGCTGCAGGCGAACCTGGATGTCGCCGGCGGTCTGCCGAATATCACGGGTTCCGCCCAGATCCGCGACGCGCTCAAGGAAACGGCCCAGAAGGTCGGCGGCGGCGTTGACGCAGCCACCCAGCTGAAGACCCTGGTCGAGACCTGCAACAACGCGCTGCAGGGCAAGTAAGATCAACCCAGCCATGAGGCTGCCGGATGGGAACATCTGTCAGCCTCATTTTTCATCCAAGGGGCTTCCGGGCAGTGCCGGACAGCCCGACATGCCAGAACGCAAGGGAGGAACCAGGCGATGCATGTAACACTGGACCATATTACCAAGAAATTTGACGACTTTACCGCAGTGCAGGACTTCAGCGCCCGGCTGGAGGACGGAGAACTGATCTGCCTCCTGGGGCCTTCCGGATGCGGAAAATCGACCCTGCTGAACATGCTCTCCGGTATTATTCCCCCGTCGGGAGGACACATCTACTTTGACGAGGATGACGTGACCATGATGCCCCCGGAGAAGCGGGGCGTCGGGCTGGTTTTCCAGAACTACGCGCTGTATCCGCACCTGACGGTGCTGGACAACATCTGCTTCCCGCTGGAGACGCAGCACGTGCCGAAGAAGGAACGGGTGGAGCAGGCCCAGGAGATCGCGAAGCTGGTGCACGTCGATACCCTGCTGAAGCGCCGGCCGGGTGAGCTGTCCGGCGGACAGCAGCAGCGGGTCGCCATCGCCCGGGCGCTGATCAAGAATCCCCGGCTGCTGCTGCTGGACGAGCCGCTGAGCAATCTGGACGCGCGGCTGCGGCTGGAGATGCGGGAAGAAATCCGCCGCATTCAGCAGCGGACCAAGGTCACCTCCGTCTTCGTCACCCATGACCAGGAGGAGGCCCTGGCCATTTCGGACCGGATTATCCTGATGAAGAGCGGCGTGGTGCAGCAGAATGATCTGCCCCAGCGCCTTTACGACAGCCCGGCGAACCAGTTTGTGGCCAACTTCCTGGGCAATCCCCCGATCAACAATATTCCCGGCGTCATCCGGAACGGCGGCTTCCACGCCCAGGGCGCGGACAGCGAGATCCGGCTGCCGCTGTTCGAAGGGCTCCCGGAGGGGCGGCCCGTGCATCTGTCCATCCGGGCCGAGGCTTTCTCCGTCGAGAAGGACGGACCGATCGAAGCCCAGGTGGAGCGGGTTTATACGATGGGGAAGGAAGAAATGGCCTGCCTGCGGATCGGCGCGACCGAGTTCCGGGCATACATCGACTCGGAGGTCGGCCTGACGCCGGGCCGGAATGTGCAGCTGAACGTACGGAAGCGCGGGGTATTCGTCTTTGACCTGGAAAGCGGGGAGAAGCTGGCATGAAAAAAGACAGCGCGGAAAAGGACCTGCTGTACCGCAGCAAGTTTGAAATCATCGAACCGTACCTGTATCTGCTGCCGTTTTTCCTGGGGGTCGCGGTATTTACGCTGTACCCGGTCATCAATGTCGTGCTGATGAGCTTCCAGGAAGACTACAGCATGCTGACCCGGAGCTTCTCCGGATGGGGGATCGGCAACTACGTCAAAACCCTGAATGACCCGAACTTCTGGCAGGCGATCCGGAACACGCTGCATTATGTGCTGCTGGTGGTCCCGATTTCGCTGGTGCTATCCCTGATCATCGCCAACCTGCTGAACCAGAAGCTGAAGGGCTCCGCGGTCTACCAGAGCATTTTCTTCCTGCCCATGGTTACCAGCGTGACCGCCGTCGGCCTGGCGTGGAAGTTTATGTTCAACAACCGGGGCGTCATCAACTATCTGCTGGGATTCCTCGGCATGAAGGCGATCCCCTGGCTGCGGAGCGCCCAGGGCGGCGCCTACAACATGACGGCGCTGGTGGTTTTCGGCATCTGGAATATCCTTCCCTTCACGATTATCCTGTTGCTGAGCGGGCTGCAGAATATCGATCCCCAATACCGGATCGCGGCCAAGGTGGACGCGGCAACCAACCTGCGGATTTTCTTCCGGATCACGGTTCCGCTGCTGGCCCCGACGATCTTCCTGGTCTGCATCGTGAACACGATCAGCTGCTTCAAGGTGTTCTCGGAGCTGTATCCCCTGTTCGGCGGGAATCCCGGATCCATGGGGAACCTGTATACCGTGGTGTATTATATCCGGACGAGCATGATGCAATACCAGGATTACGGCGTGGCCTCGGCGGCGGCGCTGATCCTGTTCCTGTTCATCTTTGTCTTCACCATGGCCCAGACAGGGATCCGGAAGATTACCGAGAGAAGGAAGGTGAGCTGAGTGAAAAAAGTATCGCGGGTCTTTACCTACCTTTTCCTGACGGTCGCGGGGCTGATCATGTTCTTCCCCTTCTTCTGGATGTTCCTGAGCGCCTTTAAAACCAGCGCCGAAGTGACGGCCTCCCCGCCGGTGTGGGTTCCTTCCTCCTTCAGCCTGATCAACTTCCAGCTGGCTTTTGAGAAAGCGCCCTTCCTCCGGTATTTCTTCAACTCGATCCTGGTCATGGTGCTCAGCGTCGGCGTCACCACGCTGACCTCCATCCTGGCCGCGTTCGCCTTCTCACGGCTGCGCTTCCCGGGGCGGAAAACCCTGTTCACCCTGCTGCTGTCCATGATGATGATTCCCTTTGAAATGCTGATCATCACGAACTACAGAACGGTGATCGACCTGGGCATCTATGATACGGTATGGGCGCTGGTGCTGCCCTTTACCAGCTCGATTTTCTATACGTATATCCTGAAGAACTTCTTTGACACCGTACCGGAAAGCCTGTACTGGTCCGCGAGAATCGACGGATCCAGCAACTGGCACTACCTCTGGAAGGTGATGGTGCCCATGGCCCGGAGTTCCCTGACCACCGTTATTCTCCTGAATGCGCTGGCCAGCTGGAACAGCTTCATGTGGCCGATGTATGTGATCATCACGGACAGCAACCGGACGCTGCCCTGGGGCCTGCAGGTCTTTACGACCGAAGCGGGATCCAATCCAGAGCAGCAGATGGCGGCCTCCACCGTGGTGGTGCTGCCGATGATCATCCTCTTCCTGTTCGCGCGGAAGTACATCGTCGGCGGCGTGGCCCGGGGCGGGCTGAAAGGATAAAAGGCCGGACAGACAGAGCCGCCGGTGCAGAATGCACCGGCGGTTCATTTATACCCGGGTTTATTTCCCGGCGGCCAGGAGATCGAGATCCTCCAGCATCTTCATGGCTTCCTCCCGGGAGCGAACTGTGGCGCCGCAGGCCTTCGGATGCCCTCCGCCGCCATAGCGGAACGCAACGGGGCTCACATCGACCCGGGTGGAACGAAGCTCCGCCACGACGCCTTCTTCGCTTTCGGTGAAATTCGCCCAGATATCCACACCCTCAATATCGGCCATGACCGAAACCATGGCCCGGGAAACGAGAAAGAAGGGGACGTTCAGCGCCCGGAATTCCTCCAGAGTGGTATAGATATACGCGACGCCGCGGGCGGTCAGCCGGATTTTTCGGACAAAATCCGCCCGGAGCCGAACCTCCTCCAGCGGGACGGCATAGAGATGGCGATACAGATCGTTGGTATCGAAGGGATGCTCCAGAAGCAGGGCGGCCAGACGGAAGGTCCGGGGAGAAACATTATCATAGCGGAACCGGCCGGAATCCGTGACCATGCCCGCGTAGAGCACCTCCGCGGCAATGTCCGGGATCATCCAGCCCTGCTCCTCCGCCATGGCGGTGACCATGCCGCAGCAGCTTTCGAAGCCGGGATCAATGACTTCGGCATCCGTAATTTTCTCCAGGAAGAGATGATGGTCAATCCGGGCGGTCATCGCCGCCAGCGTGTAGCGCTCATCGCTGATCAGGGCCCGGCCGGAGGTATCCAGAATGACCGCGAGGGCATCCGCGTACGCGCTGTCCGGGACGGTATCCATGGCGCTGTCCGGCAGAAAGGCGTAGCGTCCGGCGGGATCCCCGACGCAAAAAACGGTTTTGCCCGGATAATTCGCCAGAATCAGATGCTTCAGACCGATCTGACTGCCGAGGGCGTCCCCGTCCGGGTTCTTATGACGGTGCAGAATGATGGTATCATGGCGCTGAATGGCTGAGACAATGGATTCAAACATGGGAATTTCTCCTATTTTTCTACGATGACCGGGATGCAGTTTCCGATCCGGAAGCCGGCATTTCTTCGACACAAATGATGATATCACAGAAGTCCTGATTCAACAAGCAGGCACATCAGAACAGGAGTTCAGCCGCACGGACGTTACCCTGTTCTTTTTTAATTCCAAAGATTCCCCGTCTTTTTCCAAAGATCGCCTGATTTATTTCTTTTCGTGATATGGTATGATTGCAGCGTGGAAAAGACAAAAGCGACAGCAGAAAGGATGAAACCGTTTTGAAAAAGAGCGGAACACCGGGCGGCGGGCTCGCCCTGAATGTCAGAAAATACTGGCCTCTCTATGTGATGGTGCTGCCCGGACTGGTCTATCTGATCATGTTCCGCTATATCCCCATCTTCGGCAGCGTGATCGCGTTCCAGGACTACTCCGTGTTCCTGGGGATTTCGGGGAGCCCGTTCGTCGGGCTGAAGAATTTCATCCGGCTGTTCAATTCCTTCGATTTCGGGACCATCTTCAGCAACACCGTGATCCTGGGGCTGATCAAGACCGTGCTGCTGTTCCCTGTGCCGGTCGCCATGGCGCTGATGATCAACGAGATCCGGAGTTCCTGGATTAAGAAGTCGGTGCAGACCGCGGTGTACATCCCGCACTTCCTGTCCTGGGTCATTGTCGGCGGCCTGGTATTCGATATCCTCGGCGTCGGCGGGCTGTTCAACAACATCCGGGCGGCCATGGGGCTGGGCGTCATGCTGCCGATGCAGAAGGAATCCTGGTTCCGGCCCATCTTCGCTTTTTCCTCCGTGTGGAAGGAGAGCGGATGGGGCACTGTGGTTTACCTGGCGGCGCTGAGCGGCATGGATCCCTCCATCTATGAATCGGCGTCCATCGACGGCGCCAGCCGGGCGCAGCGGCTGACCCGGATCACGCTGCCGCTGCTCGTGCCGACGATCCTGACCATGTTCCTGCTGAACATCGGCGGATTCCTGGATCTGGGCTTCGAGCAGGTCTACAACCTCCAGACCCCGATGACCTACAACGTGAGCGACATCTTCGACACCTACGTGTACCGGGCGGGCATTCTGCAGGCGCAGTACAGCTACACCACCGCGGTGGGGCTGTTCCAGTCCGTCATCGGCCTGGTGCTGGTGGTTACCTTCAACAAGCTGGCCAACAAATTTACGGAAGACGGGGGGCTGTGGTAATGAAAGAATCCAGATCCGACGCCGCGTTTTCCGCGGTGATGACGGGCATCATGATCGTATTTGCCCTGATTGCCCTGATTCCCCTGCTGAACATTCTGTCCCTTTCCCTCAGCTCCAAAGTGGCGGTGGAAATGAACAGCGTGAACCTGCTGCCGGTGGGCACCACGCTGGACTCCTGGAAATTCATCGCCGGAAACGGAGACATCTGGCGGTCCTTCGCCATCACGCTGTTCTCCACGGCGGCTGGCGTCGTACTGGCGGTGATCCTCAACGCGCTGATGGCCTACCCCCTGTCCAAGACCTATTTCGCGCCGGGAAAAATCATCATGATGCTGGTGGTCGGGACGATGATCTTCAAGGCGCCGATCGTGCCCTACTTCCTGACGGTGCGGGGCTACGGGCTGTACAACAACGTGCTGGTGCTGATTGTGCCCCATATCCTGAGCGCCTACAATATGGCCATCATGCGGACCTTTTTCAAGCAGTTCCCGGCTGAGGTGGAGGAAGCCGCGTGCATCGACGGATGCGGCATGTTCGGCACGCTGATGAAGATCGTGCTGCCCTCCTCCAAGGCGGTGCTGGCCACGGAATCCCTCTTCTACGGGCTGACCATCTGGAACCAGTTCCAGCATCCCATGATGTTCATCTCCAAAGTGGAGCTGTATCCACTGCAGCTGAAGATCCGCCAGCTGATCAACGCCGGCGGGGATCTGTCCTCCATGGTCGTCCGGGCGAACGTGAACTACAATGAGACCACCCTGGGGGCGGCGGCCGTGGTGTTTGCCATCATCCCCATCATCGCGATCTACCCCTGGGTGCAGAAATACTTTGCCAAGGGAGCCATGCTCGGCTCCGTCAAGGGCTGATTCGGGAAATCGTCCGGGAACGACCGGTCGAAAATATAAAGGAGGTTTTTCCCCATGACAAAGAAACTGGTTTCCATGATGCTGGCCGTCATGCTGCTCGCGGGCCTGACCGTGAGCTTCGCGGCCGCGGAGGACTATCCGGATCTGGAGATCTGGAGCAACAACAACGGATACCTGGCGGTGGAAAAGGGCGGCGCGCTCTATAACTTCTACAAGGAGCTGACGGGCGTGGGCATCACCCAACCCTACATCGAATGGAACGGCGGCACGACTTACCAGGAGCAGCTCAACCTGCGGATCGCGGCGAACGAGATGCCTGATATGTTCATTCCGGTCAACGGCATGGAGACCGACCTGATTCGGGCCGGCGCCATCCTGGATCTGACGGATCTGCTGCCGGAGAAGGCGCCCCATCTGTACGCGGCCATTCCCGAGGCGGTGTGGGATGTCGTGAAGGCCAATGACCCCACGGGCCAGGGCCGGATCTATTACATCCCCGGCGTACTGACCTTTGCCCGCAGCGGCGGAATCATCCGTCAGGACTGGCTGGATGCTCTGAACATGGAAATGCCCAAAACCCAGGAGGAATTTGTGGAAGTGCTGCGCGCCTTCCGGGACAAGGATCCCAACGGCAACGGCCAGGCGGATGAAATCCCCACCGGCGGCCGCGCGGAAGCCAGATGGATGGACTACCTGTTCAGCATGTACGGCGTGGCTTCCTGGGAAGGCTACCCCCAGTGGGATCTGTACAACGGAGAGCTGACCTATTCCGCGGTGACCCCGAACATGAAGGAAGCCCTGGCCTGGATCGCCTCCCTGTATGCGGAAGGGCTGCTGGATCCCGAAACCCTGCTGAACGACAAGGCCGCCTGGGACGGAAAAATCAACTCCGGACGGGTCGGCGTGTATCATCACTGGGCGCAGGCTTCCTATGAATATGCTGAATCCATCAAGGACGCGACCGGCACCGAGGCGAAGCTGGTGGTGATCCCGCCGATCAGCGCCGAAGGCTATGAAGGCGGATATACCCAGCTGCAGGTGGGCAGCGTGCAGTTCGTGGTGACCAATACCCGGGATGAGTCGAAGATCAACGCCGTGATGCGGGTGCTGGACTGCTACGGCAACGATGAGATGCGGGAACAGTTCGTGCTCGGCGTGCCCGGTATGCACTGCACCTATGACGAAAACGGCAAGGGTTCCCGGCTGCCTGTGGACATGCAGCACCAGGAGAACATGATCTTCCATCCGGATGAAACCCTGGCCTCCATCGAGTCCACCACGGACAGCCTGAACATGATCCGCTCCGAGGACACCGCCTGGGCCGTGGATCAGTCCATTGAGAACCTGTCCCACATGGTGGAATACGGCAGGCCCATCGCGGGCGACGGCGTGCCGAACAGCATCTATTCCGACTATCCGGATATTCAGAACCGGATCCTGTATGCGCAGTATGCGTCCAAGATCATTACGGGTGAATATCCCATCGACAAGTTTGATGAATTCGTGGAAAAATGGTATGCTTCTGGCGGAAATGCCGTCACCGAGCGTGCCAGGGAATGGTACAGGAAAGTCAGCGAATAACATCGCGGAGGGGGCAGCGGCTGGCCGCTGTCCCCCGTTTGTATGGCGGCGGCTTCCGGAATAACCGGTGCATGCCGGCGCGGAAAGGAACAACGGCCCATGAGCAGGATCTGGAACCGGATCCGCGGCAGATTCGGAATCCGAAGGCTGAGAACAAGGCTGGCCCTGGGATACATGGCGGCCTGTTTTGTGCCCCTGGCGATGATGACGGCGGTTATCTACGCATACGCCGCCGGGCAGCTGCACCAGTCCGCCATGGAGTTCGCGGAAATCTATACGTCCCAGCTTACGGAAAGCCTGGATGCGCAGTACGACGAATATGACCGGATCACCAAATCCATCCTGTACGATCAGGCCCTGCTGGAGGCCCTGACCGGCTCCGCCCGGGATACCGTCTCCGGAAAAGCGGAGCTGAAATACCAGATCCGGCGGCTGCTGATGAAGGTCAAGACCCTGCAGCCCCGGCTGAACAACGTCATGTTTTTGACGGCGGAGGGAGAGGTCATCACCTATAACGACCATAACCTGGTGGCGGCGGAGGAAGGGGTCCGGGAGAGCGAATGGGCCGGGCGGATCCTGGGCTCAGAGGAGACGCTGATGTTCAGCGAAGCCCATCCCCAGGATTACCTGATCGGGAATACGGATACCCGGGTGGTGACGGTGAGCCGGAAAATCTACGACTACAACAGCCGGTATCTGGGCGTCCTGCTGATGGATCAGAAGCCGGAAGACCTGATCGTGCTGGGCAGCGCTTTCGAGGGCAGGGGAAACCGGTACCGGATCCGAATCAATATCAGCAGCGCGGGCGGCCTGGGCGTCTATGACTCTGCCGCGGGGGAGGCTGCGGACGGGCTTCCGGAGCCGGAGAGTACGGACCGGGACAATATCGTGTACACGCGGGAGAGCCGGAAAACCCGCATGGAGATCCAGGTTCTGATTCCCCGGGGCCGGCTTCTGATGCGGGTCAGCCTGGTCCGGGGGGCGGTTGCCGCAGGATTTCTGGGCAGCGTGCTGCTGATGCTTGCGACCGCACTGCTGATCAGCCGGTCCATTAACCGTCCCATCCGGGTGATCCGCACCCGGATGGCGGAGGCGGAGCAGGGAAATTATCAGGAGATCCGGTACCGCAGCAGCACGGAGGAGCTGATGGAGCTGATCGGAAGCTACAACCATATGATCCTGCGGATCCGGCGGCTGATCCAGGACGTCTATATGGCTCAGATCAAGCAGAAAAACGCGGAGTATGCCGCATTGCAGACCCAGATCAATCCGCACATGCTGTACAACACCCTGGAGGCCATCCGGATGAACGCCCTGATGAGCGGAGCGGACGGGACGGCGGAAGAGATCAAAACACTTTCCCGGCTTTTCCGGAGCGTGCTGAAGCGGGACAGACAGGCCCACACCCTGGCGGATGAGCTGGAATATGCCCGGACCTATCTCCAGATCCAGAACATCCGAAAACAGGATATGTTTCTCCTGGAGACAGAGGTTCCGGAGGAGCTGCTGGGGGTGGCGGTGATTCCGGTGATCCTGCAGCCCCTGATTGAAAATTCCATCCGCCACGGCTTCCGGGGATACCGGCAGCCGCTGCATATTCTGATCCGCGGGGAGCGGAGCGGAGCGGGCGGCATCCTGCTGAGCGTGACAGACGACGGGAAGGGCATGACGGAGGAGGAGGTTCTCCGGCGGAACGCGAAGCTGCTGACTCCGGCGGATGCGCAGGGATTGCCGGAGGGGGAGGAGGAACCGCCGGCGGACGACGGCCACGGCATCGGCCTGGAGAACATCCGGGACCGGCTCCGGCTTTACTACGGTCCGGAGGCGTATGTCAAATTCAGCCTGGATCCGGAGGGACGGATGCGGGTGGAGATGCTGATTCCCCGGAAGGAAACCCGGTAGGAAGGACCGGCGGAAGCCTGAGGAGAGCCGGCGGGAAAAGGAGCAGGGAATGTATTCGATCGTCGTTGTAGAGGACGAGGCGGCCATCGCCCGGGGCATCAGCTTTCTGATTCCCCGCCTTTGCCCGGAATGCAGGGTGGACGGGATCGGCGTGGACGGTGCGGACGGATGTGAAATCATCCGGAGGCAGAAGCCGGATCTCGTGATCACAGACATCAGCATGCCGGAGATGGACGGGCTGGAAATGATCCGTACTCTCCGGGCGGAGGGATGCGGGGCCAGGTTCATCCTGCTGAGCGGTTACAGCGATTTCAATTATGCCCGGCAGGCCATTTCCCTGGGTGTGGAGGATTACATCACCAAGCCCGTGGAGGAGGAGGAGCTGGCCGGGGTGATCCGGCGGGTGTGCCGCAGGATCGACGAAGAACGGCAGGAACGCAGCCGGGAGGGACAGCGGTCCGACGCGCTGCGGGAATATATGCTGCGGGAGGCACTGACGGGCAGTCTGGAAAGCGCGGAGCGGACCGGGCTGCTGAGAAAGGCCGGGATCTGTCCTTCTCCCTGGGCCTGCGCCTGCGTGATTTTCGGAAACGGCGGGGAAGCCGGCACGGGAGAAGCGGAAGCGGCCGGATTCCGGGAGCTGATCCTCCGGAACCTGGAAGGCTGCCCGGACTGCCGGGTGCTGCTGAACGTGAAGCAGGCGGACTGTGCTGTGCTGTGCCTGGAGCCTGGGACGGGTTCCGCCCGCCTGCGCGGCCGTCTCGGACGGCTCCGGCAGGCGATGACGGAGCGCCTGGGCCGGGAGGTGTGTTTCGGGGTCAGCCTGGTTCATCCACGGACCGAGGAGCTGAAGGATGCCTTCGAGGAGGCCCTGTGCGCTTTCAATTACCGCATCCTGTACGGAAATACAGGCGTCATCTGCTATGACCGGATCGGCAGCGGAGAGGTACCGGCCAGCCCAGTGCCGGCGGAACGCCTGCGGGAGCTGGAGGAGGCCATCGACGCCATGGACGAGGACCTCTGCCGGAAGGCGCTGGACGCGGTGTTCCGGGAGGTGGAACGGATTCCGGGCATCACCCCGGAGCAGATCCGGCTTCTGAGCCTGAATATCCTGCTGACAGGCATCCGCAGGATTCCCTTTGCCCAGTTTCAGCTCAACGAATACCTGGGGCGTAACCTGTTCACCCTGGAAGGGATCTCCCGTTTTGAAAGCATCGACCAGCTGAAAAACTGGATCCTCAACATTCTGAAGAGCATGAACGAGCTGATGCTCCGGGAATCGGCCGGTGAGCAGCGGGATACCATCAGCGAAATCAGGGACTACATCCGGAAGCACTTCACAGAGGACATCAGCCTGAAGGACATTTCGGAGCGGTTTTATATCAACGCGTCGTATTTCAGTACCCTGTTCCGGAAACGGACCGGGAAGACCTATCAGGCCTATGTGATCGAGCTGAGGATCAATATGGCCAAAAAACTGCTTCCTGAACCCGGTATCCGGATCTACGAGATCTGCGAAGCGGTGGGCTACAGCGACGTGAATCACTTTAACCGGATCTTCGAGCGGGAGACCGGGATGCGCCCCAGCGAGTACAGGCGGGCGGCGCTGGAAAGCAAGGAAGGTAAGGAAAGGAAGGAATCGGATGGAACGGTATCTTGACGCGTCCCTGACGCCGGAGGAGCGGGCGGAAGACCTGCTGACCCGTATGACGATGGAAGAAAAGATGGCACAGATCGTCTGCTTCTGGCCGAGGCTGACAGAGGAGGACGAGGAGGATTTCCGGCGGAATTATCCGCTGGGGGCCGGCGTGATGAGCATGGTGTACATGCGGCGGATTCTGAAGCGGGAGGACGCTGCCGCCTTTCAGCGGAAATGGCAGCGGAGGGTCATGGAGGCAGGCCCCCATCATATTCCTGCTATCTGCCATATGGAGGGCGTGTGCGGCGCGACGGTACCCGGTGCTGCCTCCTTTCCCTGTGCCCTGGGTCGCGGCGCCTCCTGGGATCCGGATCTGGAGGAAAGAATCGGGGATCTGGTAGCCCGGCAGGAGACCGCACTGGGGATCAGCCACGTTTTCGCGCCGGTACTGGATGTGGTCCGGGATCCCCGGAACGGCCGGTTCGCTGAAGGATACGGGGAGGACGCGACGCTGATTTCCGCCCTGGGAAACGCTTATGTACGGGGTGTCCAGCGAGACCGTGGCGAAGGACTGCGGCCGGAATCCGTCGCCAAGCATTTCGCGGGCTTTCACGGCAGCATGGGAGGCATCCAGAGCGCGGCTTTCCGGACTTCGGAGGAGGAATACCGCTCCGTCTGGGTCAAACCCTTTCAGGCCGCCGTTTCCGAAGCGGGGCTCCGGGGCGTCATGCCCTGCTATACACCGGTGAACGGAATGCCGGTTTCGGTTTCCCGGAAGATCCTGACCGGCCTTCTGCGGGAGGAGATGGGCTTCGACGGCCTGGCGGTGTCCGACTACTGTGGCATCCTGAATGCCCATGAGCAAAACCGGATGTTCGAGACGCTGACGGACTGCGCAGAGGCGGCGCTGACCGCCGGCATGGACGTGGAGCAGCCCTGGGTCAGCGGATATGACGGCGCCCTGGCGGACCGCATCCGCCAGGACGGGGCAGCTGCAGAAGCACTGGACCGGGCTGTGCGGCGCGTGCTGGAGACAAAATTCCGCATGGGGCTGTTCGAACATCCCTTCGCGCTGGACGGGGCGGAGAGCGACCGCGCTTTCGGGGATCCCGCCGCGGGGGAGCTGAGCCGCCAGTCCGCGCTGGAATCCCTGGTGCTGCTGAAGAACGACGGCGCCCTCCCGATGAAACGGGGGGCTGAAACCGTTGCCCTGATCGGATGCCAGGGGGAGGATCCGCGGTTCCTTTTCGGCGGATACACCCATTACAGCATGGCGGAGGGAAATCTGGCCCTGGATCATCTGAAGGAAGCCCGGGACCGGGGGGAGGAGCCGAAGCTCATCCCCGGAACCCCGATTATGGAGAGCGGGGAGGCGGACTATCTGGAAACCCTGCGGATCCAGAAACCGGAGATCCGCACATTCCGGGAGACGCTGGAGGCGGAATTCCCGGAGAAACGGATCCTGTACGCCCGGGGTTACTCCTTCGCGGGCACGGACGAATCTGGCTTTGAAGAAGCGTTGGAGGCCGCCCGCCGTGCGGACACCGTGCTGATGATGCTGGGCGGAAAGCACGGCAGCCGGATCATCGCCTCCATGGCGGAGGGCACGGATTCCACGGACATCGGGCTGCCGGGGATCCAGGAAAAACTGATGGCGGAAATCCGCCGGGCCTGCCCGGAAAAGCGCATCATCGGTATCCATCTGGATGGAAGGCCCGTCTCCAGCGACACCGCGGACCGGTGCCTGAACGCGCTGCTGGAAGCTTTCAGCCCGGCGGAGTTCGGCAATGAGGCGATTGCCGATGTCCTGACCGGCCGAAGGAACCCCTCCGGAAAGCTGTCCGTGTCCGTTCCCTGGACCAGCGGACAGTGCCCGGTCTATTACAGCGTGCCCAACGGCTCGGGCTTCACCCAGTGGGGCGGCATCGGTATCGACCGGCGGTATGTGGACCGGCCGCACGAACCCCGCTATCCCTTCGGATTCGGCCTTTCCTATACGTCCTTTGCCTATTCCGGGCTGCGGCTCAGCCTTTCGGAGAATGAGGAGCTGCTGGAGGTGTCATTCCGGGTCCGGAACACGGGAGACAGGGCCGGTACGGAAACCGCTCAGGTTTATGCCCGGGATGAATATGCCTCCGTTCTGCGGCCCAACATGGAACTGACCGGGTTTGCCCGGGTGCCGCTGGAGCCCGGGGAGGAAAAGGAGGTTCATCTGCGGATGAAGACCGGCCAGCTGGCCTTCCCGACCGGGGAGGGATGGCTGCTGGAAAAGGGCGGGTTTGAGATCATGATTGGCGCTTCCTCAGCCGATATCCGGCTGCGGGACCGGTTTGAAATCACCCGGAGCCGCCTGATGGACGGCCGCACCCGCGGCTTCTGCATGACGCCTGCGGAAGGGAAATGAGCCGCTGAAGAAGTATCGGTCATTATCTCCGGTTTCATCATAAACGGTATGGCTCATTACGCCTGCATGATCCCGCAGGAGCGCTGTGCGAACAGGAAAAGTCTATCTGGTGCCTTCAATTCCGGTCCGCCGGACAGGGAGTGTTCTGCGGACCTGAAGGCTGGTTGTATTCCCAGGCTGTGCTGACCCTGCCAAATGGTATGATCTTATCTTTCGTGAAGAGGAAACACGGGACAGCTAAGAAAAAAGTCAATATAAAAAACGACAGATACTGCTTCAGGATTGATTGTACGATGTCCACTTGTCCACCAAAACCCGCGAGACGTTGATTTTGCTGTGCTTTTTATTTGGATGAAGTGGACAGATTTCTACGGTGTTGTCCACATGAACCCGCTAAGCGTTGATTTTCATACATTCTATTTTTGAACAAGTGGACAGATTTCTGTGATGCTGTCCACATGATTACGGACAATACTGATGGAGTACATTTTAAGAGCAGCGCTGCAAAGATTAGAGTCAAATGTAGTTCCATTATAGTCAATTATCGTTTGATTAGAGTCTACCCTCCATGATATGATACAAGCAGCGCAGACGGATCGAGAGTGCCGGATGAGGGCCCGGGTGACACTCAAAAAAAGTTCCACTCAAGAATTGTGTTTCACTAAAACAGATGAAACCGAAGGATTTCCACCTGATTTCCCCCCCTCAATTATTTTCCCCCTCAAAGAGGGAAACCCGAAAGATCACCGTCCGGACGTGTTTTTGGTTTCCCCCTCAATGTGTTTTTTCCCCCTCAATCCACAGGGGCTGGAGCCGTGCTTGAGATTCACGAAGATTTTTGAATCTCGACGGGAACCCGTTGAAAAACAAGGAGAAACGAGATTCAAAACGGTGAATCTCGTGAACACGGGTGAATCTCAAATGGCGGA
>JAFRGU010000193.1 GCA_017433675.1 Clostridia bacterium | reverse complement strand
TCCTGGAGCTTTTCACGGTCATAGTCGCTCGTGGTCTCGGCGATCTGAGCACGGATCTGTCCGACCCGGGCGTTGATCTCAGCTTTATCACCAGCACCGCCGACGATGGTAGTATTTTCCTTGTTCACCTTCACCTGACGGGCTGTGCCCAACATATCCATGGTCGCTTCTTTCAGCTCCATACCGGTTTCGGAAGAAATCACCGTACCACCGGTCAGGATTGCGATATCCTGCAGCATTTCCTTGCGGCGGTCGCCGAAGCCAGGCGCTTTGACCGCCACACAGGTAAAGGTGCCGCGCAGCTTGTTGACTACCAGTGTACTCAGCGCTTCGCCTTCCACATCCTCGGCGATAATCAGCATCTTCTTGCCGCTTTGCACAACCTGCTCCAGCAGAGGCAGAATTTCCTGAATGTTGCTGATCTTCTTGTCGGTAATCAGCACCACCGGATCATCCAGTACAGCTTCCATCTTCTCAGTATCAGTAACCATGTACGCAGAAGCGTAGCCACGGTCAAACTGCATGCCTTCGGTGGTTTCCATACCGGTTGTCATGGTCTTGCTCTCTTCCACGGTGATGACGCCATCCGCGCCTACGGTCTCCATCGCGTCGGAGATCAGCTGGCCGATCGTCTCATCCGCAGCAGAGTTAGCCGCCACCTGAGCAATCGCCTGCTTGCCGTTGATAGGCTGGCTCAGATTCCGCAGCCCTTCCACTGCCGCTTCGGTAGCGGCCTCAATTCCCTTCTTCAGAATCATGGGATTCGCACCGGCTGCCAGGTTCTTCAGTCCTTCACGGATGATCGCC
Organism: Clostridia bacterium; assembly: GCA_017433675.1. Taxonomy (GTDB): domain Bacteria; phylum Bacillota; class Clostridia; order Christensenellales; family Aristaeellaceae; genus Aristaeella. The sequence continues at coordinate 32,281 of JAFRGU010000193.1, read as the reverse complement.
TGGGCCAGCAAAGTGGCGGTGGTGGTTCCGTCGCCGGCCACATCATTGGTCTTGGTGGAAACTTCCTTCACCAGCTGAGCACCCATGTTCTCGAAGGGATCCTCGAGCTCAATTTCCTTGGCAATAGTCACACCGTCATTGGTAATCAGGGGAGCACCGTACTTCTTGTCAAGCACTACGTTGCGGCCCTTCGGTCCCAGAGTAATCTTTACAGTATCAGCCAGGGCGTTTACGCCTTTTTCAATCGCACGCCGCGCATCCTCGCCGTATTTAATCTGCTTCGCCATCTGAATACATCTCCTTTTTCTCACTTCATTCCGCTTCATCCCTTAGGTTCGGGAAGCAGCGGGGTACTCTTATTCCACCACAGCCAGGATATCGCTCTGACGGACAATGATCAGTTCCTCGCCGTCCACCTTGACTTCGGTTCCGGCATACTTGGAATAGATCACCTTCTGGCCTTCCTTTACCTGCATCTTGATTTCCTTGCCATCCACATTCCCGCCGGGACCCACAGCCAGCACCATGGCCATCTGGGGCTTCTCCTTTGCGGCACTGGTCAGAATCAGACCGGATTTCGTGGTCTCTTCCGCTTCGCAATTCTTGATGACCACACGGTCACCCAGGGGCTTCACAGTCATGGAACAATTCCTCCTGTCAAAATCTTCTCGGGGCGATTAGCACTCGAAAGGAGCGAGTGCTAACAACCTTGGATACTATAATGCTTTTCCAGGAATAACGCAACCTGCAGAAACCGGAAAAAATGAACATTATTATTTAATTTCATATTCTATTGCTATTTTTCTCCATTATTCTCGGTTTTTCTCACGTTTTCATTGTGCTGAACCGGTCAAGCACCAGTGCCCGGGCTTTTTTCATTGCTGTGGGCATTGCCAAAGCTTCGAAATCTCCGACGCTGACGAAGCGGTAGCCTTTCGGTGTCTCACAATCTCCGGCAATCTCAGTTTCATAGATCATCATACGCCAGGTCTGATGGGTAAATACATGCTTTGCTTCTCCGTGGCATATCATTTTTGCGCATGAGAAACCCCATTTGGTCCAGATTTCCCCGGTTATCTCTGTTTCGTTCTTCCAGTCCTCCATCATTGGAAAACACCACAACCCCTGCAGCATCTTCTCCGTACGTTTCCGCATCAGCACCTGGCTTCCGGACCGGAGAATAAGCAGATCATACCGGATTTCCCGGGGCGGCTTCGCTTTTGAGAGCCTGGGCAGCTCTGCAGCAATCCCCCGCTTCTCTGCCTGGCACAACCCAAGCAGCGGGCAGACCTCACAGTCCGGTGTTCCGGGAACACAAACAGTCGCCCCCAGATCCATCATCGCCTGGTTATGGTCTCCTGGCCTCTCTGTCGGCACAAGCTTCTCTGCCAGCTTTTGCACCCGATCCCGGATCTCTGTTTTTTCCGGATTCTCTTCAATGGCGTACAGACGACTGATTACCCGGATGACATTCCCGTCCACGGCGGCCACAGGGACCCCGAAAGCGATGGAGGCAATGGCTCCGGCCGTATATGGACCGATCCCATGTATTTTCCGGAGTTCTGCCGGATCCACCGGAAGCGTTCCCCCAAAGTCCTGTATCACCTGACGTGCGCCAGCCTGTAGGTTCCGCGCCCGGGAATAATATCCAAGTCCTTCCCATTGCTTCAGAACATCCTTCTCCTCCGCCAGAGCCAGCGACTGCAGCGTTGGAAAAGACTGAAGAAACCTGTCATAGTACCCCATCACGGTCTCCACCCGGGTCTGCTGCAGCATGGCCTCGCTTACCCAGATCCGATAGGGGTCTTTTTCTCCCCGCCACGGCATTTTTCTGGCATTTCTGTCATACCAGTCCAGCAGGTATTCTGTTCTTTGATCCACACTATGCTCCCTTCCATGATTTGGAAAAGCCCCGTGCCGGTATTCCGGCCGGGGCTGAACGAATATCACACTGAAATCCCGTCCTGAAAGGACGGAGTGATTACTGCTTCGCGCCGCACTCGGGGCAGAACTTCGCACCGGGTGTGATCTGCGCGCCGCATTCCTTGCAGAAGCCAGCCGGAGCCTGCTTCGCGCCGCACTCGGGACAGAACTTTGCACCGGCTGCGATCTGCGCGCCACAGGCAGAGCAGGTCGTCACGGCCCCCTGTGCTGCCGGTGCGGCCGGAGCAGCGGGAGCCGCGGACGGCTGGCCAAAGCTTTGGGCAAACATTTGGCCCATGGCTGCGCCTGCACCCATTCCGACGCCCATGCCGGCCATGCCGCTGCCATCATTGTTCGCCGCTTCCCGCATAGCTTCGGCAGCCTGATATTTCGCATATTGGTCCAGATTTCCAAGCACACCCATACTGGTCCGCTTGTCCATCGTTTTCTCAACCTCTTCCGGCAGAGAAATGTTTTCTACAACAAAGCTGCAGAGGGTCAGCCCGAGCGGTGCCAGTTTTGGATTCACCGCGTTCATGGCATAGGTGCCGAGTTCATCATAATTCGCAGCCAGATCCAGCGCAGGAATCTTGCTTTCGGCGATGGCGTCACTCAGGCTGGAAACGATCTGGCGTTTGATCTGGCCCTCCACACCATCCACAGTCATCATCGCGCTGGTGCCGAAGACTTCCTTCAGGAATGCGGCGGGATCCGCCACCTTGAAGCTGTAAATACCGAATGCCCGCAGCCGGATCATGCCGAACTCCGCATCCCGCATCATAACAGGATTGCTGGTTCCCCATTTCATGTCCAGGAACTGCTTCGTATTCACAAAGTACACATCTGCTTTAAATGGCGAATTGAATCCGTATTTCCAGCTCTTCAGCGCTGTCAGAATCGGCATATTGCTGGTCTGCAGTTCATACCGTCCGGGGCCGAAAACATCCGCGAGCTGGCCTTCATTGACGAACACCGCAGCCTGACTCTCACGAACCGTCAGCTGTGCGCCCATCATGATTTCCTTACCGTTCATGTCGTACTTGTGCACCATGGTTTTGCTGCTGTTGTCGCTCCATTCGATAACGTCAATCAGCTGGCCTTTGATCATGTTCAGAATACCCATTTTGTCCTCCTTCGCCATCTTAGTGTTTACTTATGATCAATTCCCGTCCTCCGGCGGGAATCATTCCCCGGCAGTTTACCGAAAAAACCAGAAAATCGTCTGAAAACCCCGGATTCATTTCAGCTGGAAACAGCCTTACCTGTAATCCGAGCACAGCGCATAGATGGAAGGCAGTACTTCCGTTTCAGCCACATTCAGCCGCAGGCCCTGATATTCCTCCGCATGAACAATCCCTTCACGAATCCAGTTTTCCAGCACAGACATCAGTTCCTCAGCAGTTCCATCCTCCTCCTGGTTTCCCCGCAGATGTCCGGCTAACACGTAAACGCCGCCGCTTTTCGTCACCAGGGGAAGCACATGGAACCCCTGCACGTCTCCGCCAAAGCTCCGGAACAGACTTTTTTCCAGCTGATGCTCCTGATCCTGCAGGATACCAGCTGTCTGATTTTCATCCTCTGCCTGAATCTGCAGCGTCATCAGCACGCAGGGTGCGTTCGGATCCATTCTGCTCCGCCGCAGCAGCATTCCCCGCTTCAGCTCTCCGCAGGTCATTTTCCGTTCATCCACCAGATTCCGGAAAAAATGCCTTCTGCAGCGAATCAGCATATCCTGTTCGTTATTCTGGTCACTGGAAAAATCCGCCCGCAGCCAGTTCAGCAGTGCTTCCAGCTCTCCGAGATAAGCCCGTGCCTCTTCTGTCGTCCGGCCGCCTTCACAGACAGGCAGCAGCGGATACTCCTTCCGCAGCCAGACCATCAGTTCGTGTTCCTTCTCCGGAGACAGCGCCATCACCAGACCATCCGCGTGGTGTTTGCTCAGTGAATCCTTTGCGCCGGCTGCGTCAAAACGAATGTGAGGTTTGCGAAAACCGTTGTATTCCCAGTTCTGAATCTGTTCAAAAGTATTCAGTACCTCTTCCTGATCCGAAACCAGCAGCAGTTTGTACATTCCTCAACCTCCAGTGTTCGTCTCTTTCTTCGGGCAAACATTGAGCTTTCAACATCGGAATTATATATGCAATTTGGTATAAATGCAAATGATTTTCTTTGGGTGCCTGTTTCTCCTGCGATTCAATCCGCCCGGTATGCCATCATCAGCAGAGCGCCGTCGCCGCTGCTTTTCCCCACCAGCTGTATTGGAAAATCATAATCATTTCGGAAAATCAGGTTCAGGCTGTCGTTGCCTACAGCCGCATCGCAGTGGATTGGCAGATAGCTTGCTCCGCCATAGCCGTGGGGCCGCCGTTTTACGATCGTCAGTCCCGGCAGCTGGGAAATCGTATTGTACAGTGTACTGCTCACCTGGCATGTTCCGCCGCCGCTGGACAGGACAGCCCTTCCGTCCACCAGACCAATCGCCAGCTTGTATTCCCGGTAGGGACCGATATTGCGTTTGTTTCCGTTGAACACATCCCCCGGCTGAAGCAGTCCGGTCCGGGTAATTTTCTCCGCGCCATGGCCAATGTTCCAGATCCGGTTCAGATTATTGGTTTTGGTTTCTTTGGAGGCCCCGGGCAGAAGGTGCTTCATTGTATAATAGCTGGTATAAGCCGCGATGGGGCTTTCTTTGCTGATAGGCGTATCCGTCGGACTCACCGGAATCAGATCCTTCAGATCATTGGGATCGATGTACCCGTAGCTGCGCATATAGTTCACGATCGCCCACCCGTCCTGGAACTGCCAGATGGAGATCTGCGTTCCCGGATTCAGCTTCACCCAGTAGCTTTTATAGTTTTTCTCCTCAAGTGGTTCCTTGGTCATGGTCTTCCGGACATAACACTCTTTCGCCACCGTGGCAATATACTGATGCTTCTGAACCTGGAATGGCGCGGTATTTACCGGGTCAACAGCTTCAAATTCCTTTGTCAGATATTCCCGCTTCACGTATCCGATTTTCCCGTCATACCGGACAATCACCCAGACCAGCCCGACGTACAGAATATCCACCGGGGTGTTCTTCAGCCCCCGTACTACGCGTGTGGATTTGATACTCTTGTCGGAATAGATACTGTATTCACCGATCACGTCTGAAATCCGCCCCCGGTAGATGGCCGGTGAATCCACCGTAAAGTCTGCCAGCGTTTTTTCGTGATAGATGGCATTGGGATCGGCCACCACGATATCTTCCGTATCGTCCCCCTCCGCGGCCGCCAGTTCAGCACTGTCTTCCTCTGTCATCTCCTCCGCAAGAGCTGCTGTGGTCATGGACAATCCGCCCGCCAGCACGGTCAGAGTCAAAAGTACAGTCAGTATTCTCCTGATGATCATGCTCATCTGTTCTCCTCTTTGTCCTCTGATGGATTCCTATTATTTCATCTTCTCAATCATGGCTTCCAGAGCCTTCTTCAGCTGAGGATCGTTTTCCGTGTCCGCAAAATCATATTCGCCGTTATCTCCCTCTTCCAGGGGAATTTCGATATCCGGGGTAAGGCCTGTCTTGTGTACCGTTGCGCCTTCCGGCGTGTAGTATTCTGCAATAGTCATCTGGAAACCGGCGCCTTCGTTCCCCACCGGCAGTACGGCCTGCACAATCCCCTTGCCATAGGTCTTGACGCCCACGACCGTGGCGCCTGCCTTTTCCCGCAGCGCCGCAGTCAGGATTTCGGAAGCACTGGCGCTGTTTTCGTTCACCAGCATCACAATCGGAATCTCCAGCTTCCCGTCCCTCGTGGGATAGCAATGGTCTTCCGTGCCGTCCCGGTAAACCAGGTAGCATAAATCTCCGGCATCCATGAACAGGTCGCCGATATTCTGGGCAGCATCCACCCATCCGCCCGGGTTGTCCCGCAGGTCGATAATCAGTCCCTGAGCGCCCTGAGCAATCAGGCTGTCCAGGGCCTTCTCAAATTCCTCGTCACTCTTCCCGGAGAACTCATACATGGCAATCATTCCGATGGTATCCGTCAGCATTTTGCTCTCAGTCTGATTCACATTGATAACTGCCCGTTCCATCGTAAAGGTGATTTCCTCACCATTGCGCAGGAATGTCACGTCTACAGTTGTGCCGGGCGTTCCGCGCATAATATCCACTGCATCCTGAAGCGTTTCCGGAACCACATACAGATCTTCCCCCACCCGGTAGAGGATGTCGCCCCGCTGCACGCCGGCGGCCTCGGCCGGGCTTCCCTTAAAGACCCGGCTGATCTTGCAGATCCCCGTCGCGTAGTTGGAGGAAATCAGGATGCCCACTCCGGCGTATTCTCCTTCATCATCCTCCCACATTTGCTTCCAGGATTCCGGCGTGTAATAAAATGTATAGTAATCCCCAAGTCCGGCCAGTAGCCCGGCGCTGGCTCCCTGGAGCATTTTGGTATGATCCGGTTCCTGATAGTAATAGGTGTCAGCGGCTTCCATCAGCGAAAGCAGCTCATCAAACTGGCGATAGCGTTCATATTCTTCCCTGGAGATCGTCACGCTCTCCCCGTCCTCTGAGATCGACGCACTGGTCATGCCGCCCAGTGGATTTTCTCCCTTCATCATGGATCGCATCGTCAGCATGGATACGCATCCGCTCAGCATGACGGCGCTCAGTACCAGACAGAGTGCCAGCAGTCCTTTCTTTTTCATTGAATTCCTTCCTCAATTCTCGTCATCATTTTTGCCGGACAAAGCAAACCGGATCTTCGGGAGCACCCGGATTGTCCCACCGAATTGAACCGGAGGATACAAAGCTCCTGTTTCGCTTCGGAACGGATTCGGTCATGGGATCCCCATCTTCTCTTACATCATCATAATCAGCCGAAAGATGGCCGCATCATTAAATTTTCGCAGATCCAGTCCCGTTTCCTTTTGAATCCGGTCGAGCCGGTATGTCAGCGTATTCCGGTGGATAAACATCTGCCGCGCCGCCACGGATAAGTTCAGATCCGCTTCAAAAAAATGTTCTGCGGTTTCCCGGGTTTCATCAGTCAGAATGGTTTCCGGATGTTCACCCAGAAATTGCCGTTTCATCTCTTTCCGGGTTTCAGCGGAAACCTCCCCCGCCATCCGTTCCAGGATTTGTCGGCCATAAACCTGAACCGGATGCGTATTATTGTATTTTTCCCCGGTCGCCAGCGCTTCCAGCGCTTCCCGGTATCCGGCGGGCCAGTCTTCCGGTCGGGTATGCACGTTGCTGATCCCGGCTTTCAGGCGCAGCCCGGTTTCCGACTCCAGGGTCCCGATCAGTGCCATCACGAACTCCTCGATCTCTCCGGCATCAGCGCCTTCCTTGATCATCAGGGCCCGTCCCGCACCGTCTTCCGCCAGCAGGTCTTTCTCTTCCAGGGGGGCCAGCTCCCGCAATGTTTCCAGAATGCTGGCTTTTCCGCCATCTTCCCGCTGGAAAACAACCACGCAGCTTTCCTGCGGCAGATTAATGCTGATCTTCTCCGCCAGCGTGCTCGCCCCCTTTCGCGGGCATTATATCACAAGTTCTTCTTGTCATACAAGAGAAAAAGCCTGCGGCATGCAGGCTGTATAAAAGCCGCCCCTTTCGAGGCGGCGGAAGATTCCATCCACTGAATTACTTGTTCAGGATCGTCTTCTCAGTTTCCTTGTCGAAGAAATGCAGCCGGTTGATGTCCAGCGCAATCTTGATCTTGTTGCCGGCGCGGCTGGTCGTCCGCGGATCAACACGGGCAACGATGTTGCCTTCTTTGCCGGTGGTGCTCAGGTACAGGTAGGTTTCGGAACCCATCAGTTCGGTAACTTCCACGTCCACATCCACAGTGGCGGTGGAGAACTCAGCCAACTTCTCTTCGCTGTCATGAATGTTCTCGGGGCGGATGCCCATGACGACTTCCTTGCCGATGTAGCTCTCATCCGTGAACTTCGCGATCTTGGAGGGCGGAACAATGATCTTGTTGTTGCCGAACTTGGCGACCACATCCTGGCCTTCCTTCTCCAGCTTGACGTCGAAGAAGTTCATCTGGGGGCTGCCGATGAAGCCGGCCACGAATTCATTGGTGGGATAGTCATACAGATTCTGGGGGGTATCCACCTGCTGCACAACGCCGTCCTTCATAACCACGATGCGGCTGGCCATGGTCATAGCTTCGGTCTGGTCATGCGTAACGTAGATGAAGGTGGTCTGCAGGCGCTGATGCAGCTTGGTGATCTCGGTACGCATCGCTACACGCAGCTTGGCGTCCAGGTTGGACAGGGGTTCGTCAAACAGGAAGACCTTGGGCTCACGGACGATGGCACGTCCCAGAGCAACACGCTGGCGCTGGCCGCCGGACAGGGCCTTGGGCTTCCGGTTCAACAGGTGAGCGATGTCCAGAATCTTCGCGGCTTCTTCCACGCGGCGCTTGATTTCATCCTTGGGGGTCTTGCGCAGCTTCAGACCGAACGCCATGTTGTCGTACACGGTCATGTGGGGATACAGCGCGTAGTTCTGGAACACCATCGCGATGTCGCGATCCTTGGGAGCCACGTCGTTCACCAGCTTGTCGCCGATGTACAGCTCACCGTCGGAAATCTCTTCCAGGCCGGCGACCATGCGCAGGGTGGTGGATTTTCCGCATCCGGAAGGGCCGACCAGAACGATGAATTCCTTGTCTTCGATGTCCAGGCAGAAATCGCTGACCGCAGTCACGTTGCCGGAATAGATCTTGTAGATGTGCTGAAGGGATACGCTTGCCATTCTTCTTTCCTCCTCGTTTTCTCAGGCCAAAGCCCTGATCTGGGTTGTATTATACCGGATAACCGGCAAAAATGGAAGATGGAAATTTGACAGTTTTGCTTAATCCATCTTGTGCACTTTGCACAATCATCCTTTCTCCCGCAAAAAGAACACGGACACGCTTGCGTGTGTCCGTGCCTATATGGAGGATAGGGAGGTCTGACACTCAAGGTGTCAGGGAAAAGGGTTGCATCCGGGAAAAGTGGTGGAACTTCTCCCTGTTGCAAGATGATGATAACCCGTGTCTGTGTTCATTGCGTGAACATGGGATGAATTCCGTGAAAAAACGGTTCTTCTGCGGTTCATCCGTCTGCATCCGGATCAAAGGTAGGAGCGGGAGTAGCCTCCGGCTGGGCAGTTTCGGCGCCGCCCGCTGCCGCTGGCGCGGGAGTTTCCTGGACAGGCGTCTCCGTTGCTGTCGCAGACTGGGTCAGAATCGCCATCGTCCTTGCGTCAACCTCTCCGCTGGCATAAATGCCGCTGGCCTTTTGAAAGGCTTTCAGCGCGTTGACTGTTCCGTTCAGCATTTTGCCCCCGGCATATCCTTTATAGTATCCCAGCTCCTGCAGTCGGCGCTGCACCCAGTATACGTCCGGTCCCTCGCTGTTCTTCTTCAGTTTTCTTGTAATTTCCGGCACCGCGGAAGCGTCGTACTCAGGTTCCGGGGTAGGCACCGGGGTTTCCACTGGAATGCTGGTCCCCTTTTTCAGCGGCGGCAGCTTCAGTGCATCCCTCAGCTCCGGATCTGAGGGCATATCCTCCCGGATTGAAACCACGGTTCCGGCACCGATGTTCTCATAGATCCATTTCGCATCCTCGACAGTCAGGCGGATACATCCGTGGCTTGCCCGGTTCCCCAGCATTTTGTAGCTGGAGGTTTTCATGGCGTCCAGGCTCACCGCGGTATAAATCGGGGAATGGAACGCGATATTGGAGTTGATCCGTGTCCAGTATCGGGCATAGCTGTTCCCCCACTTCGGGAACTCGCACCATTTTGCATGCCGTCCGTTCAGCACCCAGTCTCCTACATCGCTGGGATTTGCCTTTGTACCCGTGGAGCACAGCATCTGCCGTACAGGAATCGTGTATGCGCCGTTTTCATCCAGGCCGTATACGGATGTGACCTGGTTGGTCACGTCCACTGTGATGGCATAGGGCACGGGCGTCGGTTCCGGCGTCGGCTTCGGCGTGGCGTCCGGCATCACGATGCCTGCTTCATTGAAGATCACGTTCCAGGTGCTTTCATCCACCTGGCCCGTTGCTTTCAGCCCGTTCTGGGTCTGGATTGTTTTCACCGCCCGCAGCGTCTTCTTCGCGAAATTACCGCTGATCGGTCCGTCGTAGTATCCCAGTTCCGTCATCCTGGTCTGAAGTTGTTTCACCAGTGTGCCGCTGGATCCGCTTCTCAGCGTCTTCTTGTAGGCCGTGGCGGTATCCGTAGCGGCGGTCTGGCTCCCGCTGCCGTCTTCTCCTCCAACAAGGTACCCGGCCAGATCCTGTTCCGCCGTATCATTTTTAGCGATCGCATCCGTGCTGTAGATCTTTTGCTGGGTTCTGACATCGGCCGCACCGGTGGCGGTCAGCCCATTCTTTTCCTGGAACTGCCGCAGGCTCTTCTGGGTTCCGCCCAGGAATTTTCCGCTCAGCTTTCCCTTATAGTATCCCAGTTCGGTCAGCCGGGCCTGCAGCCGCTTCACTTCGTCCCCGGACGCCCCGTACCGGAGCGGACGGTATTTTGCGGAAAAAATCAGCGTCTGGGTTTCCGGATCCGCAATGCCGGTCTTCTCCAGTCCGTTGTCTCCCTGGAAGGTCTTCACCGCAGCCCGGGTTCCCTCCCGGTATCGGCCGGACAGACTCCCCGTGTAGTATTTCAGATCCTTCAGCCGGGTCTGCAGTTCAAGCACGTCGTCTCCCTCGTCTCCGTACTGCAGGGCCCGGCCCTCCATGATCTCCTCTTCCAGCTCTTCCTCTTCCGGCACGTCGTCCGGAGAGATTTCATCCGCTGCCGGTTCTTCGTCCAGCGGGATCGACTCTCCCCTGTTCTCCGCCAGCTGCGCCTCTCCCAGCCCGGAAGCCGGCATCATCATCAGGCACAGAACCAGTATCATCAACCAAATCCGTTTCATCGGCATCACCTCGGCAAGATTTCATTGCTATTGTAACATTATTGTAATTGAAATGCAAGATTTACGTTTATTTTGTTACACAAAAGGGAATCCTCCGTCCTGGAGGATTCCCTGATCAATTAATCCTGCTGTCCGCTTTTTTCGGTATAGGTTTTCGACCAGTCCATGGTCTCCTGCTCGCCGTATCCTGCGGGATAAATGCCGCTCCTGCGAAGCCGGAAGCCCAGGTCAAAGTTGAAATCCACAGAGTCGCTGGCCACGGAGAAGGTGTCCGTCTCCGATACGCTTTCCTCAGTCTCGTTCAGAGAGGAAACGATCAGCGGAATGTCCGTCCGTTTCCGGGTCGGTCTGATCTCGTCCGGCGCCGTAACCCGAAGGGTATAAACTGCCGGATATACCTCCCGGAAGAAATACAGGCCATACTGATCCGTCTCAGTCTCCGCCACGGTCCGGCCGTTTCTTCTCAGCTCGACCTTCACATGGGGAATACCCCATTCACCGCCGTCCTGGAAGCCGTTCTCGTTTTCGTCCAGCCAGCAGTAATCGCCGATGGTTCCGGGCAGCACGCTTCCGATGTTCAGACTCAGCTGATCCTGACCCATGATCAGTTCGATCGGAGCGCTCGCGCCCTTTCTTCCGTCCGTTTCCTGCAGGATGGAGATCAGTCCCGAATCCAGCCGCTCGTCATCCGGCTCCGCGACAACTGCGCCCTCCGGCATTTCCGCCCGGAGAATGTATGTTCCGGGCATCAGTCCCTGGAACCGCCACACACCGTCTTCGCCGGTGACAGTCTGCCCGACTGTCTCGTTCTCGCCGGTCTGCAGCTGGATCCGGGCCCCGGTCAGGCTCTCAGCGCCGTTCCCCCGGTCGATCCAGACCTTTCCGCCCATCGCCGTGTATTCCACGATTCCGAGCAGCAGATCCGCCTTTTCTTCTCCTTCGCTCAGGGCGATGCCCGTCATCTGCATCTCCCCGCCTTCCTTCCGGAAGGTACAGTCGCCGTCCCCGGCGGCGTCCATGTTATCCTTCAGCCGGAAGCGGACTGTGAAGCTGCCCGGCACCATACCGTTCATCTCGAAGCTTCCATCCTCCGCCGTCCGCAGTGTCTGGAAAACTGCGCCGTTTGCCTCATCGGTGATCAGGATTTCATATCCTGCAGGCGTCTGTTCGTCTGCGTCCATCCGTCCGTCGTTGTTTTCATCAAGCCAGAGCCGGCCCGCCAGCCGCGCCGGCTGAACCGCACCGATGTGCTGATCGGTCCAGCACTGCCCCATGCTCAGGGGAAGAACCGCCTGCTGGCTGTTCATTCCTGTACCGATGGGCAGGGTCACGCCGCCCAGCCGGCTGGTCACTTTCCCTTCCGGCATCGTAACGGTGATGGTATACCGGTCCGGATGCAGCTCTTCCATCCGGAAGCTGCCATCCTCCCCGGTCGTGATCTCTTTTTCGGGCAGGTCGCTGCGGGAAGGCGTCAGCCGCAAAATTGCCCCGGCCAGCAGTTCTTCTCCGCTTTCCCGGCTTCCGCTGCCGTCGTGGTCGGCGAATACGGTTCCCTGGATGGATCCCAGCGTCAGCGCGCCGCAAAGCGGAGCCGATTTTTCATCACCGGTCTTCAGTTCAAACCATTCGCCCTGTCCCCGCCCGTTCTCGCCGGTGATGGTGTTCCCGCCGGCTTCGTTCCGGGCAAATATACCGGTTTCCGGAAGCTCGTATTGCAGCATGTACCGCCCGGGCATCACGGCATCAAAGAGGAATGCGCCGTCCTCCCGGATTTCCGCGGAGAAGGCTTCCCCTTCCTCGCTCATCAGCCGGACCATCGTCCCCGTCAGCCCGTCCTCACCCGCGTCCCGGATTCCGTTGTCGTTGCGGTCTGCGAACACAGTGCCAGTGACCTTGGCCGGCCGGATCATCCCGGCGTCCTTGCCGGTGACATCGGTGCCCAGCGGCACCTCGAATGCTTCGGAGTACCCGATTCCTCCGGTCCGGTTCAGAATCACGTTTCCTTCTCCGGGCCGGGTGAAGGCGTATCCGCTCTGGGCCGTCATCTGCAGGCTGTATTTTCCCGGGGTCAGTCCCACGAAACTGTATGTTCCCTTCGCGGTGGTCTGCTTTGTCTCCAGCGTTGCACCCCGCTCGTCCAGCAGGGATACGCTGATTCCCTGGGCTACCTTCTCGCCGCCGCTCAGCGTTCCGGAGAAATCATTGTCCAGGTATACCGTTCCGCTGACGGATCCGTAATAAATGGCTCCGACGTTGACTTCCCGGCTTTCTCCGTCCATCAGCGTGAAATCCTTCCAGAAGTTTTCCCGCCGGTTCTCCCGGGCGGTGAAGTGGTTCCCCTGAAGGTCGGATACCGTCTTTGTGAAATTGCTCCCGTCCTCCGGCAGTACCGCGCGGATCGTGTAGGTATTTCCCCGCAGGCCGTTCAGGATGTACCTTCCGTCTTCCCCGCTCCAGGCAACAGCGATCTCCTCGTCCTTGACCTGCTTGATCGCGGTCATCTTCACGCCGGGCAGCGGTTTTTCCCCTTCGTCATAGAGACCGTTGTAGTTCGCGTCCAGGAAGGCAATGCCGCTCACGCTGCCCTGCCATGTGAAGCCGATATTCTGGTCCGGCTCGTCATATCCGTCATTCAGATCCAGCGTTCTGGCAGCTCTGGTTTTTCCTTCCGTTGTCAGTACAGAGCGGTTTTTCCCGCCGGTCTTGCTGTACCGGGTGAACATCATTCCTTCCGGTGCATTGCCGATGAAGTCATAGAACCCCGCCCGCAGGCGGTAAATCGTCCATTTCCCGTCCGTGTCCGAATACGCTTCGTATTTCAGGCCGTTTTTCTGCCCGTTCATTTCGACGTGGGCTCCGGCAATCCGCGGCTCCCCTTTTTCCATGATACCGTTGGCGTTTTCATCCAGCCAGCATACGCCGCTCACGACCACGCCCTTCAGCAGGCCGACGCCGCGCTCGACGATCTGCCCTGCGCTGACGGAAATCGGCGCGCTGTCCAGGATCCCCTCGCTGGAAAAGTCCATGATCGAGCTGTTCAGCCCGGTTTCCTTGCCTTTTCGGCTGAATCCCCATTTTTCCGGGAGGGACACGCGAACCCGATAGCTGCCGGGTGTCAGCCCGGGCAGGGTGATCTCTCCTTCGCTGTTGGTTTCGCCGCCGGTCACGACCTCGTCCGCCGCATCCACCAGGTAAACCGGAATCCCGCCGACTCCTTTTTCATAGATGCTGCAGGCACCATTGTTATTGCTGTCGTAGTAGACCTTGATATGGAAGGTCCCGCTGTCCGCGGTCGCCGTCAGCACCTGTACATCCGGCGCCGGTGTGGGCTCCGCTGTGGGAACGGGTGTCCAATTGATTTCCGGGGTGGCTGTCGCCGGAGCAGGAGCTGCTTCGAGCACGACCGGATCCCTTTCAGGCTCCTGAGCCGGTTCGGCGGTCTGTTCTTCTTCCTGCTCGTCCTCTTTCGCCGGCGCCGCGGGTTCTGCGGTCGGTTCGGGGAGGCGCGCACGGCTTTCTTCCGTCACTTCAGGCAGCAGGACCGGCACAGTCACGTTCCCGGGAGTCCATACGACTGTGGTCGTGGCGCTGGAAAGATCCCATCCCGCTGCAAAGGTCTCCGGCATGGGCGCCAGCACGACCGGGCCTTCGCTTGTCAAAGTCACGGGTTTTCCCCCGGCCTGGATGATACCGGCTTCCAGCCCTCCCTGCAGCACGCGGAAAGAGCCTTCCACGGAGGCCTGAACCGTGGAGCCGTCCTCCAGGGTTCGGATGCCCCGGACCCATACCCCGAGAGTCATGGGTTCCGCCGCTGCGGGCATAATCAATCCTGCTGCCAGCGTAACCGCCAGCAGCAGGAGAATAATACGGATCCGACCATTCATGCCAGGAAAAGCCCCCAGTCTTAGTTTTTCTTCACGCTGTGCCTGAACTTGTCATAAACGTTCGTCACATAGAACTCCGTGTATCCTCTCGGATAGCTCACGTGCAGCGTGTACAGCGTCTTATCGACGCAGACCACAATCAGCCGCCCGGCAATCTCCGCGCCGGTTTCCTTCACGACGGCTTTGTAGTTGGCATAGATGCCCGTCGATCCCAGGATGGTCCGCTCCGCCGTGTTGGACGGAGAGAATCCGGTCAGCACGCCATCCCCGCTGAGGGTATCCAGCATACCCTTGACCTCCCGGGTCAGCTCGCTCTTGGTATACTGCTTGTTGACCGGCACCGCGCGCACTGTCAGCTGGGCCGCGTAGTCCATGGAGGGATCCGGGTTCGTCAGCGTATAGGTGTCCGCCGCCGTATCGTCCACCGTCCACCCGCTCGGGCCTTCAAAGGTCAGGTGCAGGCTCGACGCCTCGTAGGTGACGAAGCTCAGGCTCAGCGTAGGCAGGGGCGTGGGGGTAGGCTTGTCCACAGGATCGATCAGCACCGGGGTCGCCCCGGCGTATTCGCTCTGGATTACGGGCGGGGCCGTCGGCGCGCTCACGCCGGATTCCCCGACATCCTCCCATTCTCCGCCCTCTTCCGAGGAAGGATCATAGCTGCCGTCGTCATAATCTTCGGGACCGACCACAGCGCTACCGAAGAGGTCCTGCGCCGGCGCGTCCGTGGCTGCAGCGGTCCCCCGCTGTTCCGGGGGCAGCGTATCGAACACTTCGCGCTGCTGGCATGCCGTCATCAGAATTGCGCAGAGCACCAGCATCAGGCATAACACTTGCTTTTTTCGCATTTTTCTTTCCTCCCGTTCCTTCTCCGGTTTTCTCCGTTGGTTAGTCCGCGTCTTCGGTATACCAGGGGTGGTATACCCGACGCTCCAGGGAAAATATCTTCTCGCTGAAAGCGCCTTCCGGCGTCTTTTCCCATGCGTTCTTCATGGTGTTCATCCGCGCATCCATCATGTCGATCCAGTGCAGCGCCTCCGCTTCCGGAAACATGGGCGGCCGGGGACTTCCGTATTCCGCCTCCCCGTGGTGGCTCAGCAGCATGTGCTCCATCAGCACCAGCGGCTCCCCGGTGACCCCGGTGCGTTCCGCAGCCCTGTTAAGCAGCGTGATTCCTCTCACCAGGTGCCCCAGCAGCTGCCCGTCCCGGGTGTAATCCGTCACGTTCCCGCTCTCGTCGCTCTTCAGCTCCTCGATTTTTCCGAGATCATGCATAATCACCCCGGCCAGCAGCAGATCCCTGTTCAGCCAGGGGTATATCTCCAGTACAGCCTTGGCCACGCGCAGCATATCCGTCGTGTGGTGCAGCAGTCCGCTGCGCTCCGCGTGGTGCATGCGCTGGGCTGCCGGAAACCAGTTCAGCCGCTCTCCGGCCATGTCCAGCATCTCTTCCGTCAGCTTTTTCAGCGCGCTGTTCGTGAAGCCCGCCGCAGTCTCTCGGATCTCTCCGAGCATCTCCTCCGCCGTTCTCGGAGCTGCCGGCACCAGTTCCTGCAGAGGAATGTGATCCTCCGGCGTGGTGACCCGCCATCTTTCAATCCGCATCTGCATCCGCCCGTTGTATTCCTGGATCAGACCGCGGATTTTGATGGGTTTCCCACTCTCCGGCACTTCCTGGGTGCCGTCCCAGTTCCAGATCTTGGCGTTGATTTCCCCGCTCCGGTCGCCCAGATTCATATCCACGTAATCCCGGCCGTTCCGGTCTGTCTTTTTTTCCGCGCTCCGAACCAGCAGATATCCTTCAAAGTGGCTGTCCCTGCTCAGCTGACTGACACTGTACTGTTCCATCTGTGCTCCTTGTTTCGGGATCAGAACGGCGCGTCACCGCCGCCCGGATTTCCTGTTCTTCCCGGCGCTCCCGGGGTATCCTCCCGTGCCAGGTTCGCGAAGGTTGTAATCTCGCTCAGCCATGCCAGCTTCACGGTCCGCAGCGGGCCGCTCCGCTGTTTGGCCACATTGACCTCCGCGATATTTTTGTCTTCCGTGTCCGGATTATAGTATTCCTCCCGGTGAAGGAACATGACCACGTCGGCGTCCTGCTCAATGGAGCCGGAGTCCCGCAGGTCGCTCAGCATCGGCCGTTTGTCGATCCGGTCCTTGTTTGCCCGGCTCAGCTGGGCGCAGGCAATAACCGGCACCTTCAGCTCCAGCGCGATGGCCTTCAGCTGGCGGCTGATTTCAGCGACCTCCAGCTGCCGGCTCTCCACCCGTCCGTCCGATCGCATCAGCCCCAGGTAGTCCACCAGCACCAGATCCAGTCCGTGATCCATCATCAACCGGCGGCACCGGCTCCGCAGCATCGCGGGGGTCAGCCCGGCCGTATCGTCGAGGTACAGCGGGGCATTGCTGATTGGCCCCAGCGCCCTGGCCAGCGCGTTCCATTCCCGGTCCTCGAGAAGTCCCTTCCGGACTTTCTGCATGTTCACCCGCGCTTCGCCGCACAGCACGCGCATCACAATCTGCTCCCGCGGCATCTCCAGGCTGAAAACGGCCACGCTCTTTCCCTTCACGATGCTGGCATAGCTCGCGATGTTCATGGCGAAGGAGGTTTTTCCCATGGCCGGCCGGGCTCCGATGATGATCAGCTCGCCTGGGTGCAGGCCCGTCAGCGTACTGTCCAGGTCCACGAATCCGGTCGGAACGCCGGAGATCTCTCCGTGCAGTCTGGCCAGCTCCTCGATCTGCTGGAACGTATTGACCAGCACTTCCTTTACGGGCTTCAGGGTTTCACCCTCCACCCGGTTCATCACGACGTCGAAAATCGCCTTCTCCGCCCCGGTCAGGATTTCCCGCACCGGCGCCTGCTGGCTGTATGCCTCCCGGCTGATCCCCTGGCACGCCGTGATCAGCTTTCGCAGCGTGCTCTTTTCCGTCACGATGTCCAGGTATGCCCCGGCGTTGGCTGTCGTGGGCACAGAGCCCGCCAGCCGCGCCAGATAGGGCATTCCCCCGGCACCGTTCAGGCTTCCCCGGCGCATCATCTCGGCTGCCACGGTGGTCAGGTCGATGGGTTTGTGATCCCTCGCCAGATCCGCCATGGCTCGGAAAATCTCCTGGTGCTCCGCCAGGTAGAAGTCTTCCGGCTGGAGGCTTTCCATCGCGCGGAGCACAACGCCGGCATCCTGCAGCATGGCGCCCAGGACGCTGACCTCCGCTTCCAGGCTGTTCGGAGGCACCATGCCCCGCAGTCCCTGTTCCTCCATCTCCGGCATTCAGAAAAAGCTCCTTGTCTGTTCTTTCCGTGTGGCTGCCGCGCCATCCGTTTCCGGCGGCGGCCGGTTATATGCTTACTTTGCCAGCGGCTTCACCCGCAGGGTCATGGTCGTGCTGACTCCGGGATACAGCCGGATGCTGATCTCCCTGTCCCCGACCTCCTTGATCGGCTCTCCCAGGTCGATCTTCCGCCGGTCAGTGCTGATGCCGTGCTGCTTTTCCAGCGCCTCGGCCACCTCCGCCGCCGTCACGCTGCCGTACAGCCGCCCCTGGGATCCGCATTTGATCGCCAGCTCGATCACCTTTCCCTTCAGCAGAGCCGCCTTGGCCTGTGCCTCCGCCAGCTGCTCCGCCTCCCGGGCGTCCTGGGCTGCGCGCTTCTTGCTGATTTCCTTCAGCGTCCCTGCCGTGGCTTCCGCTGCCAGCCGCTGGGGAAAAAGGAAATTGCGGGCATATCCGTCGCTCACATTGACGATTTCATCCCGCTTTCCGATATTTTTCACATCTTTCAGCAGTACAACCTTCATCTTTGTCCTCTCCTCCTGTCCGCCGGTTCGGGTTTTCCTGTCCCCTTTCGACAGAAACTCAATTTGTATTCTATCCCAATACCCTGTAAAAATCAACCCTGCGGGGAAAACTGCGTGTACCTGTTCCGTACAGGGTAAAACGGAACTCCCGCCCCGCCGGGCGTATGTTTTTTCGGAATGCCTTTCTTTCTCTTTCTCCGATTGCTGAAATACAGAAGGAGGCCGAGTATGGATCTCAGCCTCCCTGTTCATCTTCGTATCCGCCCCGGTATGCTTCCGGTTATTCTCCCGCGGCCTCTTTCTGCTCCAGGTTCAGGATGGGCAGCGTCATGCTCCCCTCGCCGCCCACATAGGTGGGCAGCCGTCCGTCCCATTCCTTGATTTCGTTAAAGGAGATCAGTTCTTTTGTCAGGCTTTCGGCAATCTTCCGGTTGGCCTCCGCTTCAGCCTCGCTCCGGACCCTGGTCGCGTAGGCTTCGGCATCCGCGTTGATCTTCGCCACGGCTGCCTCGGCTTCGGCATTGATCTTCTGCCGCTCCGCTGCCTGCTGGGTCTCCATGGTCTTCTGGGCTTCCTCGATTTCCGCCTGCAGCTTCCGCTGAGCCGCCACCTGCTTGGCTTCCACGGCGTCGGTGAAGGCATCCGTGAAGTCGATGTTTTCGATGTTGATGGAAATCACGTGGATGCCGTAGGGCTCCAGATCCGCCACCAGGCTCTCCCGGATGCTTTCACTCAGGTTCTGCCGGAAGGCGACCAGATTCTCTGCCGTGTATTTGCTGAATACGCCCTTGGTCACCTCCAGCATCCGGGGACTGATCAGCTTGTTGAAGTAGTCCGTACCGACTTCCTTGAACAGGTTCATCGCATTGGTCTTGTTGATGGCATAGTTGATGGATCCGGTCACGTCCACCTGCTGGATATCGCTGGAAAAGGCCTGGGTCACAAAGGAGGTCTTCTGCTCCCGGTTATCCATGTTCACGATCTGCTGAAAGGGCGTCTTCATATGCAGTCCCGCCTCCAGCGTCCTGTCCTCGACCCGGCCGAACGTGGTGAGTATGCCGGTGTATCCCGTCGGCACGGTTTCCATACACGTCACGCCGATAATCAGTACCAGCGCCAGCGCCGCCGCCGCAATGATGATCTTTTTCTTCATGTTCTTCATGGATGCTTCTTCCTTCCTTCATTCTCGGGCTGTCCGCCCCGTCCGATTGGTGCCTGTGTCTTCCCGGATCCTCCGGTTTGTCCCGTTCATCCGGTATGGTGATATCATAAACCGCTGCAGGCGCAGAATACAGGATCAGATCCGAAAAATACCGCCCCTTATTTTGCTTCTCCGGAATCACCCGGCACTGCAAAGCCCCCGAAGTCTTCTGCTTTCGGGGGCTCTGGGATAGTTCCTTTCTTTTCCTTCCCCCTGGAGTGGGGAGACGCCGGGGAAAAGATAGCGTTCCTTACAGCTTCGCTACGTCGGCATCGGAAATCATGTGGAATCCGGCCTGGGTCAGCACCTCCTCCGCCTTCTGGTTGTCCGCCACCCGGATCACCAGGTACGCATGCTTCTCGGTTCTGGCGCAGAAGGCATACAGGTATTCCAGGTTGATCCCCGCCAGGTCCAGCACCTTCAGCGCCGCCGCCATCTTCCCGGGCTGGTCGCCGATCTTGACGCCCACGACCTCGGTTTCCTTAACGATATAGCCCTTTCCCTTCAGCACGGAGATCGCCATCCGGTTGTCGCTGACGATCATCCGCAGGATCCCGAAGCGCTCCGTGTCCGCGATGGACAGCGCCCGCAGGTTGATGTCCGCGTTGGCCAGCACCTCAGCGATGTCGGAAAGTGCGCCGGGAGTATTATCAACAAAAACAGACAACTGGTTCAGTGCCATGGTATTCGCTCCTTTCCTGGGTACCCTGTGTACAAACGCAGATTCGGTTTCTTTCAGATGTTATTTTCGACACGAAGCGCGTTTTTCCTCTTTCCGGATCATGCTGTCCGGATGATTTCCGTTGGAGTCAGGAGCTTCAGCCCTTCCACTGGCTGTCGGTCACCAGCTTCCGCTTGTCCACCACGCGGACAGCCTTGCCTTCGCTGCGCTGGATGGAGTGGGGTGCCACCAGGTGCACCATCGGTCCGATCCCCAGCATGGTCCGCATCGCGCCTACCAGCGCCTTCTCCCGGCTGGTGATGGCGGATACGGTATCGCCGAACATCTCCTCATCCATCTCGACGAGGATGTCGAAGGTGTCGTTGTTGTTGACGCGGTCCACGATAATCTGGTAGTTCGGCGCGTATCCTTCCTTCAGCAGCACGGTCTCGATCTGGCTCGGGAAGACGTTCACCCCGCGGATGATCAGCATGTCGTCGCTGCGGCCCATGGGCTTGGTCATGCGGATGAAGGTCCGCCCGCAGGAGCACTTTTTCCGGCTCAGGATGCAGATATCCCTTGTCCGGTATCGCAGCAGCGGGAAGGCTTCCTTGTCCAGGCTGGTGAAGACCAGCTCGCCCTTGCTTCCCTCCGGCAGCACCTCCCCGGTATCCGGGTCGATGATTTCGGCGATAAAGTGATCCTCATTGATGTGCATGCCCTGCTGTTCCTGGCATTCGAAGGCCACCCCGGGGCCGGAGGTTTCCGTCAGCCCGTAGATGTCATAGGCCTTGATGCCCAGAGACTGTTGAATCGCCTCCCGCATCTCCTCGGTCCATGGCTCCGCGCCGAAAATCCCCGCCTTCAGGGGGTTGTCCTCCGGGCGGATGCCCTTCTCCTTCAGGCTCTCGCCGAGATAGGCTGCATAGGAAGGCGTGCAGCACAGGAAGGTGGCGCCCAGATCCATCATAAACTGGATCTGCCGCTCCGTGTTGCCGGAGGACAGCGGCAGGGTCAGGCATCCCAGCTTGTGGCTCCCGCCGTGCAGCCCCGATCCGCCGGTAAACAGGCCGTATCCGTATGCCACCTGCACCACGTCCTCAGCGCTCCCGCCTGCCGCTACGATGGCACGCGCGCAGCAGTCCTCCCACAGGTCCACATCGTGCTGCGTGTAGAAAGCCACGACCCGCCGGCCTGTGGTGCCGCTGGTGGAATGGATGCGGACGCAGTCCTTCTGCGGCACGCTCAGGAATCCCCGGGGATATTCATCCCGCAGGTCGCTCTTGCTGATAAAAGGCAGCTTCGGCAGATCCTCGATCCCCCGGATATCTTCGGGCGTGATGCCCTTCTCCTCCATCTTCCTCCGGTATGGCGCGCAGTGTTCGTATACGTGCCGGACCTGCTTCACCAGTTTCTCGCTCTGGAGCTTCCGCAGCTCCTCCGCAGGCATGGTCTCCGCCTGCTCCTGAAAATATTTCAGTCCCATCTCCCGCTCACTCCCCGTATCCGAGGCAGAAAGCCTTCTTGTTCATCTCCAGGAATTTTGCCGGCACGGTCTTCTCCAGCGCCGCCATCCATTTTTCCTTCGGGATGGAGGTGTGCGCGGCGAAATGACCCATCAGCACGATGTTCACCGCCTTGGCGCTGCCGGCTTCCATGGCAGGAGCCAGGGCATCGAAGTCGTCGATCTGGAAGCCCTGGTTTTTCAGTTCCTCCAGCACGTTCTCCGGGTATTCCGCGCTGCCGGTGATCACGGGCATGGGATCGATCTGCTGGGTATTGACGATGATTCTTCCGCCCTTCCGCAGGCAGCTGGCATACCGGGCCGCTTCCAGCTTTTCAAAGCTGATGATGTAGTCGCACTCGCCCTCCGTGACGATGGGGCTGTAAACCTTCTCACCGTACCGGACATAGGTCACGACGCTGCCGCCCCGCTGGCTCATGCCGTGAACCTCGCTCACCTTGACGTCATATCCCTCGTCCGTCAGCAGGTTCCCCAGCAGCTTGCTGGCCAGCAGGCTGCCCTGGCCGCCGACGCCGACGATCATGATGCTTGTTGTCTTTTCCATGGCCTTATACCTCCCCGATGGCCCCGAAGGGGCAGAGCTGCTCGCATACGCCGCATCCGACGCAAAGCGTCGTGTCGATCCGGGCCTTCCCGTTCTTCATGGAGATGGCCGGGCATCCGAGGCCCATGCACCGCTTGCAGGCGCGGCATTTCTCCGCATCCACCTTCAGCGGAGTCTTCGCCTTCACGTATTTCAGCAGCACGCAGGGCCGCCGGGAAATGATGACGCTGGGCTCTTCCGCCGCCAGCTCCTCCTTCACGGCCGCTTCGCATTCCTTCAGGTTGTAGGGATCCACCACCCGGACCCGCCGGATCCCCAGTGCTTTGCACAGGGCCTCCAGGTCCACCTTCGCCGCCGGGTCGCCCTTGATGTTGTATCCGGTGGTGGGATTCTGCTGGTGGCCGGTCATGCCGGTGATGCTGTTGTCCAGGATGATGACAGTGGAGTTCGTCGCGTTATAGGCGATATTCACGAGGCCCGTCATGCCGCTGTGCATGAAGGTGGAGTCTCCGATGACGGCGACAGTCTTCTTCTCCGCTTCCCCGTTCATGCCCAGATTAAATCCGTGGATGCCGCTGACGCTCGCGCCCATGCACAGGGTGGAGTCCAGTGCGTTCAGCGGGGCCACCGCGCCCAGCGTATAGCATCCGATATCCCCCAGCACGGTGATATGGTTCTTTGCCAGTGTGTAGAACATCCCCCGGTGCGGGCATCCGGCGCACATCATGGGCGGCCGGCCCGGTACCTTCGGCGCCTCTCCCTGCTTTTCGGGGCTCTCGCCGAAGTCCACGCCCTCTTTCCGGAAGGCTTCCCGGATCGTCTGCTGGCTGAATTCACCGATCGCGCTGAACAGCGTCTTGCCCGTGCATGCGATGCCGAGGCTCCGGACGTGGTTTTCGATCACGGGATCCAGCTCCTCGATAATATAGAGCTTCTTCACCTTCGCGGCGAATTCCCGGATTTTTTTCTCCGGCAGCGGGTTGGGCATCCCGATCTTCAGGATGGATACGCTGTCCCCGAATACTTCCTTCACATACAGGTAGGAGCATCCGCTCGTGATGATGCCGATTTCGCTCCCCCGGTCCTCGATCCGGTTGTATGCGCAGTTCTCCGCCATCGCGCGCAGGTTTTCCGTCCGCTGCTCAACGAGGGGGTGGCGTACCTTGGCGTACCCGGGCATCATGATGTACTTGGCGGGCTGCTTCACGTATTCCTTCCGCGGCGTTCCCTCCCGTTCCCCGATGTCCACGACGCACTGGCTGTGGGCGATCCGGGTGCACATCCGCAGGATCACCGGCGTGTCGTACTGCTCGCTCAGCTCAAAGGCGGATTTTGCGAATTCATAGGCTTCCGCGCTGTCCGCCGGCTCCAGCATCGGCACCTTCGCCGCGATGGCATAGTGCCGGCTGTCCTGTTCGTTCTGGGAGGAATGCATCGCAGGGTCATCCGCCACGCAGATCACCATGCCGCCGGTCACGCCCGTATAGCTCAGCGTGAACAGCGGATCTGCGGCCACGTTCAGCCCCACATGCTTCATCGCGCAGGCTGAACGCACACCCGCCAGGCTGGCGCCGAAAGCCGTTTCGCAGGCCACCTTCTCGTTGGGCGCCCATTCCGTATGGATGTCGTCGTGCTTCGCCAGGAATTCCGTAATTTCCGTGGAAGGCGTGCCGGGATAGGAGCTGATGACGCTCAGCCCGCCGTTGTAAAGTCCCCAGGCCACAGCCTCGTTGCCGATCAGTAGTTTCTTCAATCTTCAGCCATTCCCTTCCCCCTGTATGTACAGGGCCGTCGTTCTTCAAACATCCGCCATTATATTCCTTTTCCCGTGGAATGTCACTGTTTTTTCACTGCTTTCTTCTCTCCGCCTTCGTTTTCTCGTTTTTCATGGATGCATCCGAAGGGGGCCGGGGGGCGGGCGGAAAGCCCCCGTTCTGAATTTCAAATATAGAAATATGCGTCCGAAGGGGTCCAGGGGGCGACCGGAAAGCCCCCTGGCTTTGTACTTTTACCGTATATCATTTGCTTTCCCACCCGGAAAAGCGTATGATAACACCCATAACAATGTGTTGGAAACGGAGGTTGAACACTCTTGACGATTGTACATCTGCTGGAGCGGAACGCCCGTGACTGGCCGGACGATTCCGCTCTGATTGAAATTAATCCCGATCAGCCGGAAACCCGCCGGGTCACCTGGCATGATTTCGAGCTCGTCGAGCCCACCGGCCGCAGCCGCCATTACCGCCGGGAGATCACCTGGGCTGTCTTTAATGAAAAAGCCAACCGCGTCGCCAATATGCTGAAAAGTCACGGCATCGGCCCGGGCAGCAAGGTCGCCATTCTCCTGATGAACTGTATCGACTGGCTTCCGATCTATTTTGGCATTCTGAAAACCGGTGCCCTCGCGGTGCCCATGAATTTCCGTTACGCCGCCAATGAGATCCAGTACTGTCTCAATCTTTCCGAGAGCAATATGATGATCTTCGGGCCGGAGTTCATCGGCCGTGTGGAGGAAATTGCGGATCAGATTCCCAATATCTCCCTGGTCTACCTGGGCGCGGGCTGCCCCACCTTTGCGGATGACCTCAATGAGCTCATCAACGAGAGCAGTTCCATCTTCCCAGAGTGCAAACTCACCGAGGATGATGACGCCGCGATTTATTTTTCCTCCGGCACCACCGGCTTCCCGAAGGCGATACTGCATAAGCATCGCAGCCTGATCCATTCCGCCCGCGTGGAGCAGGCCCATCATGGCCAGACGAAGGACGACTGCTTCCTCTGCATTCCCCCGCTTTATCACACCGGCGCCAAGATGCACTGGTTCGGCTCCCTCATTTCCGGCAGCAAGGCCGTCATTCTGAAGGGGACCCGCCCGGAAACGATCCTGAAGGCGGTGTCCGAGGAGCATTGCACCATCGTCTGGCTCCTGGTTCCCTGGGCCCAGGATATCCTGACCGCGCTGGACAGCGGAGAACTGAAGCTGGAGGATTATCACCTGGATCAGTGGCGTCTCATGCATATCGGCGCGCAGCCCGTCCCCCAGAGTCTGATCCGCCGCTGGCTGAAGTATTTCCCCTCTCATCAGTATGACACGAACTACGGTCTCAGTGAGTCCATCGGTCCCGGTGCGGTCCATCTGGGTGTGGAAAACGTGCATAAGGTTGGCGCCATCGGCATCCCCGGCTTCGGCTGGCAGGTGAAGATCGTGGATGGCGCCCAGCGGGAGGTCCCCCAGGGCGAGGTTGGCGAGCTGGCCCTGAAAGGCCCGGGCGTCATGGTCTGCTATTACAACAATCCCCAGGCCACCGCGGATACCATCAAGGATGGCTGGCTCCTCACCGGGGATATGGCCCGCATGGATGAGGACGGCTTCATCTATCTCGTGGACCGGAAGAAGGATGTGGTCATCACCGGCGGCGAGAACCTGTATCCCGTGGAGATTGAAAACTTCATGGCCGGCTTCAAGCCCATCAAGGATGTTGCGGTCATCGGCCTGCCCGATCCGCGCCTGGGTGAAATCGCCGCCGCCATCGTGGAGCTGGTTCCCGGTGTGGACTGCACCGTGGAGGATATCAACGACTTCTGCCTCGGTCTTCCCCGCTATAAGCGTCCCCGGAAGATCATCCTCGCCCCGGTGCCCCGGAATGCCACCGGCAAGATCGAAAAGCCGAAGCTCCGGAAGATGTACGGCGGCGAAGGCCTCGTCGACAGCCAGAACAGATCCTGATTTGTGTATCATAAAACCCCGACCGTCGCGTCGGGGTTTTTTATGTCCACTTTGGAGCGGATTCCATTTCGATAAATGCGCCTGTCATCGGATGCCGTACCCGCACATAGGCGCTGTGCAGTGCGAACCGCCCCGGGAATTCCTCCGGCTTCTCCGTGCCGTACAGGAAATCCCCGCACACCGGGCATCCGATCGCCGCCAGGTGTACGCGGATCTGGTGGGTCCGTCCGGTTTCCAGCCGCAGCCGGACCATCGCCCGTCCGTCCGGCCGCTTCTCGGTCACCCGGTAGTGGGTCCGCGCCGGCTTCCCGTCCTGCCGGATCTCCCGGCGCACGGTGGCGCCGTCCGCCTTGCCGATCGGCAGATCGATGACGCCCTCCTCCGGCTCCGGAATGCCCGCCGTCATCGCCACGTATTCCCGCCGGAAGTCCGCCGTGTGCAGCTCCCGCTGCAGCAGATCCTGGCTGTGCCCGTCCTTCGCGATCACCATCAGCCCGCTTGTTCCCTTGTCCAGCCGGTTCACCGGCCGGTAGATGAATCCCTCCGGCCGGCCCAGGTAGCTGTATACTGCGTTTTCAAGCGAATTCCCCGGGTGGCTCCGGCTGCTCTGGCTGGCCAGCGGCGCCGGCTTATCGACAATCATCATCCATTCGTCTTCATAAGGGATCTCCAGCGGGATCTCGAAAGCCTCCGGGATGAAAACCGGCTGCCGCTCCGGCATCAAAACCTCGATCCGGTCCCCGGGCCGTACCCGCACGTCCACCGTGCTCCGTGCTCCGTTCACCCGGATCTCCCCGTTCCATTTCGCGCTCTTCATCGCGGAGTAGCTGATTTGCATTCTCCCCCGCAGGATCTCCCGCAGCCGCTTCCCCTCGTCCTCAACCGTCACAGTATACAGCTGCAAACTTCAGATCTTCCTTTCAGCTGAGCAGCATTCTGTCATTATTCATGGCGCTGCCGCTTAATTCTCTGAATTTTTCCATCAGGTCACTGACACAAATTCTTTTTTTCTCTTCACCGTCTACATCTAATATGATTCTCCCCTGATGCATCATCAGAGTCCGGTTCCCCATCTCCAGCGCGCTCTCCATATTGTGCGTCACCATCAGGCACGTCAGCTTCCCCTCGGCCACGATGCGCCTCGTCATCCCGAGCACCTTCTCCGCGGTCCCCGGATCCAGCGCTGCCGTGTGTTCATCCAGCAGCAGCAGCTGTGGCTTCGAAAAGGTCGCCATCAGCAGCGTCAGCGCCTGCCGCTGCCCGCCGCTCAGCAGTCCCACCGGCTGATCCATCCGGTCCTCCAGCCCCATGCCCAGCATTTGCAGCTGCGCCCGGAAATCCTCCCGGTCCTGCTTTCGGACGTGGGAGAGCCATCCGCCCCGTCCGGAAGCCAGCGCCATGTTCTCCTCGATGGACATATGCGGAGCGCTCCCCTTCATGGGATCCTGGAACAGCTGCCCGATGACCCGGCTGCGCTGGTGCGCCGGCGTCCACGTGATGTCCTTTCCGTCCAGCAGGATCCGTCCGCGGTCCACCGGAAAGGTTCCGCTGATGGCGTTGAAAAGGGTACTCTTTCCCGCGCCGTTGGCGCCGATCAGGGTGATGAAGTCCCCGGTTTGGACGGTCAGGCTGATGTCCTGCAGGGCGATTCGCTCGTCCGGCGTTCCCGGGTGGAAGGTTTTGGTGATTTTCTGTATTTCCAGCAAAGCCTTACGCCGCCTCCTTCCGGTTCCGCCAGTGCCGTATCTGCTCGGCCCCCTGCTTCCGCAGGTAGGGCCCGCTCAGCGCCAGGATCACGATGATGCTGCTCACCGCCTTCAGCATGAAGGTCGGCATGTTCAGCCGCAGCGCCGCGGCGTAGATCAGCCGGAAGATGATTGCACCGATGACGGCGCCGATGGCCCGCACGGGAATCTTCCGCTTTCCGAAGAAAACGCCGCCGATCAGCAGACTCGCCAGCGCGATCGTCACCATCCCGCTGCCGATGTCGATGTTTACGGATTTCTGGTATTGCCCCAGCAGGCACCCGCTCAGCCCCGTGAAGGCGTTGCTGATGCACAGGCCGACGGTGGTGGTGAAGATGGGATTGATGCTGCTGCTTCGGACCATCGCCGGGTTGTCTCCCGTCGCCCGGATGGCCAGTCCCAGCCTGGTCCGCAGAAACAGGCTCAGAAAAATAATCACCAGCACCGCCGCGATCGCGGCCACGATCAGCTTGTACTGACTCTCCATCGCCGTCCCCTTCATCGCGTCCTTCGCGATGGAAAACACGTTCACCGTTTTATTCATGTTCAGCTGGCTGCTTCCGCCCATGATCGCGATGTTCACGGAATACAGTCCGGTGTTCACGATGATCCCCGCAAGCAGGGAGTTGATCCCCATCCGGGTCTGCAGCACCGCTGTCAGCAGTCCGCTCAGCATGCCCGCGCCCATGGCCGCCGGCAGGCTCAGCCAGGGGTGGCCTGCCAGCGCCACGATGCCGCCCACAGCCGCGCCGAGAGTGAAGCACCCGTCCGTGCTCAGATCGCATACGTTCAGCATGCTGTAGCTCAGGAACAGGGCCAGCACCGTCAGCCCCGTGATCATCCCCAGCTCTACGCTGGTCTGCACCAGGGGCATAATCTGACTCAAACTCACGTTAGTGTATCTCCTCCCGGAAGGGGCTCAGGGGGCGCAACTCCCCAGTGGAGAGTTGCGTTGGATTGGCCGGAAAGCCCCCTGGTTCTTTCTCATTGAAACTCTTCAGCTGTATCAATGCTCTGCACCTTCGTGCAATAAGGCGCAAACAACGCTTCCACTTCCTCAAAGCTCTCTCCGAGAGCCTCCAGAATCTCATTGTTCACCGTTGCGGTACCGTTGTCAAAAGTCATCACCGGAACCTCCGCCGGATTCTTCCCGTTAATCAGAATATCCGCCACCATGTTTCCGGTTTCCTTCCCCAGATTCGCGTAATCCACGCCGTATCCGAGGAAAGCGCCGTTCAGCGCGAACGAGTCCGCTCCCGTGAAGTGCGGAATCTTCGCTTCCTTCAGCGTCTGATAGATGCTCAGCTCCGCGGTCATGATTGTGTTGTCCGTGGGGGTGAAAACCGCGTCCACCTGGTCCGCCGCGATGCTCTCCGCCGCCTGCATGACCTCGGAAACGTTCACGCCGTTATATTCCTTGTAGGCCACGCCCTTCTCATCCAGGTAGGCCTTCGCCGCCGCGATGGGCGTCGTGGAGCTGTCCTCGCTCAGGTTGTACAGCAGTCCGATCGTCTTCGCCTCCGGCTTCAGCGCGAAGATCAGGTTCATCACAGCGTTCGTGTCCAGGTAGTCGGAGGTACCCGTCAGGTTGGCGCCGGGCGCCTCCAGGCTTTCCACCAGCCCGGATCCCACCGGATCGCTCACCGCCGCGAAAACCACCGGCGTCTGGCTGTCCTCGGTCGCCGCCTGCATGGCCGCGGCCACGGGCGTCGCGATGCCGACCATCAGATCCACCGGCTCCGCCTCGAATTTGCTGATGATCTGGTTCAGCACAGTGAAGTCCAGGTTGCAGTTGTCGTACAGGATTTCAAATTTCACGTTCTGCTCCGCTTCGATGGCGGCCAGCTGGTCCTGAAGGTTTTTGACAATCTGGTTCAGGCTCGCATCGTCGACGAAGTTGCAGATGCCGATTTTGAAGGTCTTCGTTTCTTCGGCCATGGAGAGGGTTGCCGTCATGCTCAGTGCCAGGGTCAGGATCAGGATCATGGAAATCAGCTTTTTCATCTTTGGAATCCCCTTTCTTTTCTCGTCTCCCGGGTTCTATCGGGATTAATATGGATTGTCGGATTCCCAGTTGCGGGGCAACAAAAAAACCCCAGCCGGAGCATGCATCCGGTTGAGGCGAATTTCTCGCTGTGCCACTCAACTTCCCCGCCCTTTCGGGCAGGCTCATTTTCCGCGTACCGACATACGCGCCGCCATGATAACGGGTGCGGATCCCGTCGCCGGCTACTCTGTCCCCTTCGATCGTTTCGGAAACCTTTCGCCTGCGCCCTCAGGAGTCCATTCGCTGTCCGCCGAACCGCCGCGGTTTCACTCTTCGCGGCTCCCTGTGGATATAGCCTGAACAGTTACTTCTCTCCCTCGTTGGTGTATGCGGGCATAATATACCCCCTTGACCGAGTTGTCAAGGGGGTAATTGTATTTTTGGAGTACTGTCCGCGCTTCAGCATGGGTAACAATACCCATATGCAGCCGTCCGCGCCTGAATTTCTTCTCTTACTGCCCCATCAGCATCTGCTGCAGTCCCTGCGGCAGCTTCGGCAGCACGGAAATCAGCACCATCATGGCGTTGGTGGAAATTTCCTGTCCGAAAGCATTCAGCTCTTCCTCGCTCATGGCCATGGGCTGTACGGCGTCAGGAGTGATGATGTAGGCTTCCGCGATGTCCGTCTTCTTATTGATGGAGATGGTCATCAAATCGCCGATGCCTTCCATGCTCGTCGTGAATGTACCCTGGCCTTCCGCGTGGTCGCCCAGATCGGTTTCTTTGGCAACAGCCTTCATGACCATGCCCACCTGCTCGGCATCGGGGTTCTCCTTGATCCGCATGGTGACGTCCATCGTTACGTCTTTGCTGGTCTCGGTAGTCGCCACGTTCATGTTGATGATCTCTTCCACCGGCTGATAGGCCACGCCGTTCTGCATATCTTCGGAAGTGATGTGATAGGTCATGTTCGCCTGGCCGTCCGCCATGGTCATGTCCATCACGCCGTTGACCTTCTCGCCGCTGTCCATGCTGACCTGCATCTCCATGTGCATGCCGTTGTCCATGACCTGGATCAGCTGGCAGTAGCTGATGGCTTTGGTCTCGCCGTCCTTGGCAACCTTCACGTCGCCGGTGATGTAGTAGTTCATACCGGTGTCATCCAGGTAAACCCGGACTTCCGCATCCTCGGCCAGGGCATTGGACGCCTTGGTGAAGGCCGCGATCATCTCTTCTTCGGTCTTCGGGCCTTCCTTCGCCATGGACGCCAGCTTCTGGGTCACGGGCATGCTCCAGACCACCTTCGCCAGTTCGGTCAGCACGCTGTCCAGCCCTTCCTTGGTGATCGGAACGATAAGCACGTTCTTCGCGGCCGGGAACGCTTCAGGCGCTTCGGTCACTTCTTCCGTCTTGACGTTCATTACGAAGCTCTGCAGAGCGGCCATCAGCGGCTGGAAGTCGGGCTGGCCGATCAGCTTCATGATCGCGCTGATGGGATCCTCCCGGAACTCCCGGTAGAACTTCTTGAGACTGTCGACGTTCTCCTGACTGATTTTGCCATCGGCGACCGCCTGGTCGATCAGCTGATTCACCAGTTGCTTTACCTGGGGCCCGGTCACCTGGACGATCTTGTCACCCAGCAGGTTGGATGCGGCGTACAGGTTCTTGTCCGCGTAAGCCACCTTCGCGTTCACAGCTTCATCCCCGCCCAGCAGCAGCGCAAGCCCGCCCTGAGCCTGGTTTTCCGCAGTCTGGAAGGTCACGCGGAACCCGATGGCGTTCAGCAGCTCCTTCACCATGGCGGCCTGATCCGCCGGCACCTGAGTCATGGACATTGTCAGATCGCTGATCTCGACGTTCAGGTCCACGATTTCTTCCTGTCCCTGCAGCACATATTTCGTCGCGAAATCCTGCTGCGCTGCCGCCTGAAGCATGGCAGTCGACGTGGATACGGCTGCTTCTTCGGCGCCGGAGAAAACCGGCATTGCCAGCATCAGCATCGCCAGAATCAGGGATAACAGTTTCTTCATGATTGGTTCCTCCTCGGTTCATTAGTTTCGGATCATAAAAGTCCTTTTTCTTTTATTTCGTCTCTTACTCCCTGAATTCCTGCTTTTTTCTTGCGCTTCCCTCTGTATTCTTTGCGTTTTTTCCTGAAAGTCTTCAGACTAGAATGAGGGGAAAAAGCCAAAACTCCCTCCGGGCCTGATCAGACAAAGCTTCCCCGTTTAGTGGGAAAAAGATTGAGGGGGAAACGCTTCCGAAATGCGGTTTCCTTCCTCTGTCAGTGTATTCGGTAACCCCAACTCCATGGATAAATCCGGTTGAACATGAACGAGTGGGAAAATAAACGAGTGGGAATTTTTTCTGATGC
>JAFRGU010000028.1 GCA_017433675.1 Clostridia bacterium | reverse complement strand
CTGGACCTGTCCCTGCCGGATGCCGGCATCGCGGTCACCGGACCGAACACCGGCGGAAAAACCGTCTGCCTCAGGACAGTCGGCCTGCTGACCATGATGGCCCAGAGCGGGCTTCATATTCCCTGCGGGGACGGAACCATCATCGGAATGATGGACCGGGTGCTCTGTGATATCGGCGACAGCCAGAGTATCAGCCAGAATCTGTCCACCTTCTCCGGCCATATGACCAATGTCATCCGCATTCTCCGTGAATGCAGCCGAGACAGCCTGGTGCTGCTGGACGAACTCGGCAGCGGCACGGATCCCGCGGAAGGCTCCGGTCTGGCCGCGGCCATCCTGGAGGAACTGCTCCGCCGCCGCTGTTTCTTTCTGGTCACCACCCATGATCCGCAGATCAAGCAATGGGCGGAGCAGAACGAGCACGTGGTTTCCGCCCGGATGGCCTTTGATCAGGCCACCCTGCAGCCGCTTTACCGTCTGGAGCTCGGCAAAAGCGGAAAAAGCTGCGCCATCGAAATTGCCAGGCGGCTCGGCATGGACGAGGGACTCCTGGCCCGGGCCCGGCAGGTAACGGATCAGGGAGTGGCCAGCAGGCCGCAAGAGCGGCACCGTCCGATGCCGGTTCCATCCACCCGCCTGCAGCGCCGGGTTGTCCGGAAGGAAGCAGATTTTGAACGCTTCACCATGGGGGACAGCGTCCTGCTGCTGCCGGACAAAAAGAACGCCATCGTTTATCAGCCGGCGGATGACGAAGGCAATGTCGTCGTCCAGCTGCAGGGGCGGAAGCTGACCGTGCGCCATAACCGCCTGAAGCTGCTGGTTCCCGCTGCGGAGCTGTATCCGCCGGATTATGATTTTTCAATTATCTTTGATACCGTTGCCAACCGGAAAGCCGCTCATACCATGGACCGGAAATACGATCCGGATGCGGTCATCATTCTGAAAGAAGGCAAATTGCCTGACAAGCACGGAAAGGAGGAATGAATACCAGGAACATGGGAAGTTCGCGGATTTGCTTTTCGCCTGCTGCATTTGGCCGCGTTTTGCCGCGGTTCAGGCGCGTCCTGCCGGCCCCTTCGTCCCGGCCATGGCGGATAAACAGGAGCCCTGTCTCAGCGGAGGGAACCGTCCCTGGGACGTTGCGGTTTTTCGGTTACGGCAGGTCGATGAATTTCTCAAACTCCGGCAGGATCCCGATCCCGTCGGGATAATGGGCGGCAAACTGCGGAATGGCGTGGGACGGAAAGCTGTTCCCCTCGATAAAGGTCGGCCCCTGCGCGGTGATGGCCACGTCCCAGGCGATGAAGCCCATCTGCGGGATAACCTGGGCGGCTTCCATGCACATGGCTTTCGCCTCCTCCCAGAAGGGAATCTGGAATCCCACGATGCTGGTGCCGGTCATGGGATGCTTCAGGAAGGTGTTGCCCTGCTTGTCCGCGCCGACCGTCAGCAGGCGGCCGGTCTCCACGTCGATCCGGGCGGCCATGCCCCCGCAGTCCACATTGTCCATCACCTTGCCGTTGCCGATGCGCAGGAAGGCGTAGACGATTCCCTGCTGCTTGTCCCC
Organism: Clostridia bacterium; assembly: GCA_017433675.1. Classification (GTDB taxonomy): domain Bacteria; phylum Bacillota; class Clostridia; order Christensenellales; family Aristaeellaceae; genus Aristaeella. Next base: position 9,968 of record JAFRGU010000028.1, on the reverse strand, counting down.
CAGCAGGGTGGCGATGCGGCAGGTGTTCACCGAAGTCGGGCAGAGGGAGGCCATGGCGGGATGCTGGACGACCAGCTCCTCCAGAATGCCGATGCCGTCGCTGCGCAGCTGCTGCAGGAAAGCCTCCGGCCCTGCCGCCCATTCTTCCCGGGTATATTTTTTGATTCCGACCCCGGAGGATCCCTCCAGCGGCTTCCCGATCAGCTCGTCATGCCGCCGGCACAGCTCCCGCAGCGCCTCGGGATCCGTATGCTCATCAATCCGCAGCCAGGGCCGCGGGATCCATTTCGCGAAGGTCCGGTTGAATTCCGTCTTGTCGTCGAAAAAATGCCAGTATTCCTTCGGGTTCATCCTCCGCACGATCTCGTTGGAAATGCCCCGGGTGATGACGGTCTTCCGCTGCTCGTCGTTCAGCCTGTACATCTGGGCGATTTTGTAATCAATGTACCCGGCATTATATTTCGTGGCGCACTTCAGCATATCGCGCAGCAGCCAGATCCGGCCTTTCCCGCTGCGCTTTTTCAGGATGCCTGTGGTTTTCCACATGGCCTTCCAGTCCATCTTGAACAGCCGATCCCAGAAGTAATTCATTCGGGACATGTCGATCTCTCCTTGAACATAGTCGGAGCCGAAGGCAGAACGCCCCTGGAAAGGTCGTGCTGCCTTCGGCCGGAATGCTGGTTTTTTCTTTATACGTTGAAGCGGAACAGCGTGATATCCCCGTCCTTCATCACATAATCCTTGCCCTCGCTGCGGATCAGCCCCTTTTCCCGGCAGGCCGCCATGGAGCCGTTCTCCACCAGCGTCTCGAAGGGAACCACCTCCGCCCGGATAAAGCCCTTCTCAAAGTCCGTATGGATTTTCCCGGCCGCCTGAGGCGCTTTGGTACCCCGGGTGATGGTCCAGGCCCGGCATTCATCCTCCCCGGCTGTCAGGAAGGAAATCAGGCCCAGCAGGTGGTAGCAGGCGGTAATCAGCCGGTCCAGTCCGGACTGGCCGATGCCCAGCTCCTGCAGGAATTCTTCCTTTTCCTCCGGCTCCATCTGGGCGATATCCTCTTCGATCGCCGCGGAAATCGTGATCATCTCCGCCTGCTCCGATTCCGCGATGGCGCGCACCTCCCGCAGGAAGGGAATCTCCTCCTCCGGTCGGCCCAGATCGTCCTCGGAGATGTTGGCGGCATAGATCACGGGCTTCGTCGTCAGCAGGAACCAGGAATTCAGAATCGCCTTCTCTTCGTCGTCCGCGGGATAGGTCCGGGCCGGCTGGCCCTTTTCCAGATGGGCGTAGATGGCCTCCGCCAGATCCGCCTCGGCTCCCGCCTTTTTATCCCCGCCCCGGAAGTTTTTCTGGGCTTTCTCCTTCCGGCGCAGCACGGTTTCCATATCGGCAAAGATCAGCTCCAGGTTGATGGTTTCGATATCCCGGGCCGGATTGACGGAACCGTCCACATGGATGATATTCTCATCCTCAAAGCACCGGACCACATGAACGATGGCATCCACTTCCCGGATATGGCTCAGGAACTTGTTCCCCAGGCCCTCGCCCCGGCTGGCGCCCTTGACCAGGCCGGCGATATCCACAAATTCGATGGTGGTGGGCGTCACCTTTTTGGGGTGATACATATCTGCCAGCACCTGCAGGCGGCTGTCCGGCACGAGCACGACGCCCGTGTTCGGTTCAATCGTGCAGAAGGGATAGTTCTCCGCCTGCGCCCCGGCCTTCGTAATCGCGTTGAAAAGCGTGCTTTTACCCACATTGGGCAGTCCGACAACACCTAATTTCATCGGTTTCTTCCTTTCCTTATCCGCTTCCCTCCGGAAGCCACGGAGGGATTATAACATCAGAAGATCTTTTTTTCAACGGGGGCCAACTTTTCAAAGCCCGCCGTTTATGATATCATAAGCTGTTATCATTGGAAGGAGGGATTGTCCCTTGAGTATCCTTGAATCCGCGTTTCTGGGGCTTCTGCAGGGCCTCTGTGAATTCCTGCCCGTCTCCTCCAGCGGCCACCTGCTGCTTTCCCGGCTGCTGATCGGCATCCAGACCGATACGCCCGCCATGAAGATGCTGGATATTCTCCTGCATGTCGGGACCCTGGTGCCCGTGATTGTGGTGTTCTGGAAGGAATGGATGGAGATGATTTCCCATCCCGTCCGGAACAGGACGCTCCTGCTGCTGATTGTGGCCTCCGTTCCGACGCTGGGGGTGTATCTCGCCGCGAAGAAGCTTTTTCCCGAAGTGGACGGCTTCGCGGTTTTTGACAGCGGCTGGTTCCTGGGCGCCAGCTTCCTGCTGACAGCGCTTTTCCTGCTGATCTGCGACGCAGCCGGCAGGTCCCCTTCCGGCCGGAAGACAAAGCCCGGATTTGGAAACGCGGTGGTGATGGGCCTCTTTCAGGGAATCGGCATGATCCCGGGCGTCAGCCGCAGCGGTTCCACCATCACCGGCGGCGTCCTGACCGGGCTGCGCAAGGACGCGGCGGCCCGCTTCTCCTTCATGATGAGCGCGCCCGCCAACGTCGGCTCGCTGCTGATGGAGGGCAAGGATGCGCTGGAGGAAGGATATCTGCGGGAGATCCAGCTGGTGCCGACCCTGGTCGGGATCCTGGTGGCCTGCCTGGCCGGTTTCCTGGCGATCCGCTTTATGCTGCGGATCATCTCCCGGGTTCCGATGGCATGGTTCGCGCTGTATCTGGCCGTGATCGGCGTCGTTTATCTTGTTCTGCAGCTGACGGGCAGCCCTCTGCTCCCCGCCTTTGCCATTCCGGAGATTGCCGCCGGCTGAAGCGGATAAATCTATTTATTTCATGAAAGGAGGAAAACAGAATGCACCGGAAAAGCATCCTTCGCCGCGTTTGCCCGCTGGCGCTGGTCTGCTGCATTCTTTTTTTCTCCTGGCCCGCGCTTTCGGAGGCGACCCAGGAGCCCATTCCGGAGCCCACGCTGTCGCCCGAGGCTTCCCCCTACGACGCCGAGCACCCGGAGAATCTGGAGCCGGAGCAGCTGTACGGCCTTTCTGCGGTTCTGCTGACCGCGGATAAGGGGGAGATGATTTTTGAAAAGGATCCCTATACGCTCCGGTATCCAGCCTCCACGACCAAGATCCTGACAGTTCTGCTGGGGATTCTGATGGTGGACGATCTGAACCAGGTCGTCACCGTCTCGGAAACCGCGATGAATGTGCCCGCAGACTCTTCCCGGATGGGGCTGCGGACCGGGGAGGAAATCCGGTTTATCGACGTGCTGTACGGAACGATGATGCGTTCCGGAAACGACGGCGCCAATGTGATTGCGGAAACGGTCTCCGGTACCATCCCCGCCTTCGTGGATCTGATGAACCAGACCGCGGAGCTGTTCGGCTGCACCCAGACGCACTTTGTCAATCCCCACGGCTATCATGACGACAATCATTATACAACGGCCTACGATATGGCGTTGATTGCCCGGGAGGCCATGCGGAACGAGGTTTTCCGGAAGATTGCCGGCACCACGGAATATACCATCGCCCGGACCAATCTGCAGAAAGCCCGGACCATCGTCACCCGGACCGAGTATATGCTGCCCGGTACGGACGAAAAGCCCAATAAGTATTTCTTTCCGGACGCGACAGGCATCAAAACCGGATCCCATTCCCATTCCGGATACTGCTTTGTGGGGTCCGCCAGCCGGGACGGGGTGGACCTGATCTCCGTGGTCTTTTTCTCCGGCCGGCGGGCGGAATGGGCGGATACCATCAAGCTCATGAACTACGGCTTCAGCCAGTACGTGAGCATCACCCCCCTGGCGCTTTATGAGATGAGCCCCATCACCATCGAGACCAGCAATTATTCCACATCGGACGGCAACCGCGGCCGGGTTCAGCTGGTCTGCCGCTCCCGGGCGGATACTTCCCCCTTTACCATCATTGCCACAAAAACCGAGGTCGCGCAGATGGCCGCCCGGATTCAGGATACGCTCCTGGTGCAGTATACGCGGGACTTTGAGGCGCCTGTTACCGCCGGGGAAGTGATGGGCACCATCACCTATTTCGCGGAAAACGGGGAATCGGTCATCTATGACCTGGTGGCGGGCCGGAGCGTCGCCGTGCGCGAAAACGTGCCGAAGACGCTGGAACAGATCGCGCAGGAGACCTATGCCGATCCCAATCCCTTTCCCCCGTTTTCCCTCTATCTGGCGGTGCTTTTCTTCGGTCCGGTGTTCCTGTTTGCGGGGCTGATTTTCGGGGCGGTCCTGCTGCTTCGCCGGCTCCGTACCCGCGGCGCGAAAACCCCGAAGCCCGTGAACCGGTACCTGAAGTAACGCGGTCAAATATCCGGTTTCCGATTGAAAAAAAAGCGCCGCTGTGATAGGATGTACACAGCGTGCCAGTATATCTGAAAAGGAGAAGATTTTCCATGAAAAACATCATTGAGAGCGGAAAAGCCATTCTGGGAATCGAATTCGGTTCCACCCGGATCAAGAGCGTTCTCATCGGCCCCGATTTTGTACCCCTGGCCTCCGGCAGCCATGAATGGGAAAACGATTTTGTGGACGGCGTCTGGACCTACAGCGAGGATGCGATCCGCACCGGCTTCCAGGCCAGCTACGCGGATCTGAAAAAGAATGTGGAGGCCGCCTGCGGCGTAAAGCTGACCCGCCTGGGCGCCATCGGCGTGAGCGCCATGATGCATGGATATCTGCCCTTCAATGAGCGGATGGAGCTGCTGGTTCCATTCCGGACCTGGCGGAACACCATGACGGCCGAGGCGGCCGAAAAGCTGACCGCTGCGTTTCAGTTCAACATGCCCCAGCGCTGGAGCCTGAGCCACCTGTATCAGGCGATCCTGAAGGATGAACCCCATGTGAAGGACATCCGCTTCCTGACCACCCTCGCCGGCTGGGCGCATTACTGGCTCACCGGGGAAAAGGTCCTCGGCGTCGGCGACGCTTCGGGAATCATGCCCGTCGATACCGCCGCCATGGACTATGACGCCGCCCGGGTAAAGATCTTTGATGAGCTGGTATCCGGGAAGGGCTATCCCTGGAAGCTGAAGGACATTCTGCCCCGGGTGCTGAACGCCGGGGAGAATGCCGGCTGCCTGACGCCGGAAGGCGCAAAGCTGCTGGATCCTGACGGGGATCTGCAGCCGGGATGCCCCGTCTGTCCCCCGGAGGGAGACGCGGGAACCGGCATGGCCGCCACCAACAGCGTCCGGCCGCGGACCGGCAACGTCAGCGCCGGGACCTCGATTTTCAGCATGATCGTGCTCGAGAAGCCGCTGAGCAGGGTCTATCCCGAAATTGACGTGGTCACCACCCCCACGGGGATGCCCGTCGGCATGGTGCACTGCAATTCCTGCTCCTCGGACATCAACGCCTGGGTCGGTCTTTTCCGGGAGTTCGCGGAAACAATGGGCTTCACGGTCGACACCGGGGAGATTTATACCCGCCTGTTCAAAAAGGCCATGGAGGGAGATCCGGCAGGCGGCGGTATCGTGAGCTTCAACTATCTGGCCGGTGAGCCGGTCACCGGGCTGGCAGAAGGCCGGCCGATGCTGCTGCGCCAGCCCGACGCGAAGATGAGCCTGGCCAACTTCATGCGGGTTCAGATCTATGCCAGCATGGAGACGCTGAAATACGGCATGGAGATCATGAACCGGGAAAAGGTCGCCATCGACAAGGTCTACGGCCATGGCGGGCTGTTCAAGACGGAAGGCGTCGCCCAGAATCTGCTGGCGGCGGCGATTCACGCGCCGGTCACCGTCATGGAGACCGCGGGGGAAGGCGGCGCCTGGGGCATTGCCCTGCTGGCGTCCTATCTCGTGCAGAAGCAGGAGAACGAATCCCTGGAGGATTATCTGGATCAGCGGGTCTTCGGCGGCATGAAGCAGAAGACCGTTTCGCCGGATCCGGTGGATGAAAAGGGCTTTGACGACTACATGGCCGGCTTCACGGCCTGTATTCCCGCGCAGCAGGCGGCGGTGGACGGATGGAAAGCATAAAATCCGCCCTGCCCTTCCGGGCCGTCGCCTTTGACCTGGATGACACGATGCTGCGGGATGATCTGACGATCTCGGATTTCTCCCTGAATGTTCTGCGCCGTCTGGCGGGACAGGGCGTGGCGATCGTTCCTGCCAGCGGGCGGGCGCAGATGAGCATGCAGCCCTTTGTGGATCAGATTGGGGACGTTGCCCTGTTCATCTGCTGCAACGGGGCGGAAATCCGGGACGGAAAAACATCTGAGCTCCTCCACGCGGAGCTTTTCCCGGCTGAGCTCGGCCGGGAAATCGCCGCCTTCGGAAAGCGGCACCATTGCTATGCCCAGACCTATGCCGGGCCGCATTTTTACTACAATGAGGAGTCCGAATGGGCGCGGCGCTACGCGAAGGCGTCCATGCTGACAGGCGTGCTGGTCGGGGATCTGGAGGCGTTTATTCAGGAACCCCGGAACAAGGTGCTGATGATGGACGCGCCGGAGAAAATCGCCGAAATGCTCCGGGAAGCACAGGATCTTTTCCGGGGCCGCGCTTCCGTCACCTGCTCCAAGCCCTGGTTTCTGGAGTTCAATCCGCCCGGGGCCACCAAGGGGCTGGCGCTGGAATGGTCGGCAGCCCGGCTTGGGATCAGCCCGAAGGAATTCATTGCCTTTGGCGACAGCCTGAATGATCTTTCCATGCTGCAGGCCGCGGGCCGCGGCGTGCTGATGCGGAATGGCCGGGAGGATCTGCGCTCCCTCTGTGACGACATTTGCGGGACAAATCAGGAGGACGGGGTCGCGGCTTACCTGGCGGACTGCTTTGGGGAGGTGTTTGCTTGATCTCCGTCGAGAAGTTCCGTCATGATCTGCGCCTGTCCTGCATCGTGCCCCCGAAGCAGGAGATGCTGGATATCCGTTCGGCGGATCTGAACCGCCCGGGCATGCAGTTCTGCGGATTTTATGAGCACTTCGCCTGGGAGCGGCCCCAGCTGATCGGCATCGTGGAGATGGCCTATCTGCAGCAGCAGACGCCGGAAAAGCGCGTGGAAATTCTGCGGAAATATTTCAGTTATTCCCTGCCCTGCGTGATTATCTGCCGGAGCCTGTATCCGCCCCCCGAGCTTCCGGAGCTGGCGGCGGCGGCCGGGATTCCCGTGTTCCGGACTGAAATGATCACCACCCGTTTCACCGCCGCCCTGATTCAGTATCTTTCCCGGGAGCTGGCGCCCCATGAGACGCGGCACGGCGTGCTGGTGGATGTGTATGGCGTCGGCGTGCTGCTGATCGGAAAAAGCGGAGTCGGCAAGAGCGAAGCCGCGCTGGAGCTGGTCAAGCGGGGCCACATGCTGGTGGCGGATGATGCGGTGGATATCTGCCGCGTGGCGGACGACCGGCTCATCGGCTCCTGCCCGGAGATTCTCCGGAACCTGATGGAGATCCGGGGCATCGGGCTGATTGATATCCAGGCGATGTTCGGCGTCAGTGCGGTGGCCGCGTCCAAGGACATTGACATGGTGCTGGAGCTGGAGGTCTGGGACGAAAACAAGGTGTATGACCGGACCGGGCTGAAGGAGGATACCACCGAGATTCTCGGTGTACCGATCGTGCTTCAGCGGATTCCGGTCCGTCCGGGGCGGAACCTGGCCATCGTCATTGAAGTGGCCGCCCGGAACCTGAGCCTGAGGCGCATGGGCATCGTGCCCGCGCGGGATCTGAACCGGCGGCTCTTTTCAGCGAAACAGAATATCAGAGAACAGACAGGAGGAACAGAATCATGATCAGAATCGGACTGGACATTGGCGGAACCGGGATTCAGATCGGCGCCGTGAACGAAGAAAACCGCATCATTAAGGAAGCTTCCATCCCCACCCGCACAGACCTTTCCTTTGCAGAGCAGGTGGATCAGATGGTGGCCTGCATTAAGGAGCTGCTGAATCCGGCGGAGAACCCGGAGCTGACCATGGAGAACGTGGTTTCCATCGGAGCCGGCATCCCCGGCCTGGCCAGCAGCGACGGCGTCGTCATCAACTGCACCAATCTCGGCTGGCGGCATGTACCGCTGCGGGAGGAATTCCAGACGCGGATCAGCAAGCCCTTTTTTGTGGATAACGATGCGAATGTCGCTGCCCTGGCGGAAAGCATCGCGGGGGTCAGCGCCGGCTCATCCTCCAGCATCTTCATCACGCTGGGAACCGGCATCGGCTCCGGGATCATCATCGACGGAAAAATCTGGAAGGGCTATCACGGCATCGGCGGCGAGCTGGGCCATATGATCCTGGAGCTGGACGGCCAGCCCTGCTCCTGCGGAAACCGCGGCTGCCTGGAGCAGTACTGCTCCGCCACGGCGCTGATCCGGATGGCCCGGGAGCAGGTGGCCGTTCATCCGGATTCCCTGATGCTGAAGCTGGCGGAAGGGGATGCCCGGAAGATCAACGCCAAGATCGTCTTTGATGCCAAGCGGGAGGGCGATCCGGCCGCGGAAAAGATTTTCCGCCGCTATGTGAAGTACATGGGCCAGATGATTGCCAACCTGGTCAACTTTATCGATCCCGAAATCATCGTTCTGGGCGGCGGCGTCAGCAAGGCCGGCAGCCTGCTGCTGGACGCCGTGCGGAAGGAATTCGTAAACTATGTTCTCTACGATGAACGGCCCCAGCCGCGGATCGAAATCGCCTCCCTCAGCTCCGAAGCCGGCATCATCGGCGCGGCCATGCTGTCCTGATTCCGGCCCCATATCAAACAACCACCGGCTCCATTCAGCCGGTGGTTGTTTTTGATGCTTTTTCAGTTTCGGATCTTTCTGCTGTTTACACGCTCAGCATGAAGGCGCGATAGGCTTTGACCGCCTCGTACAGGTCCGCCTTGCTGATGATTTCCATCGGGGCATGCATGCTCAGCACGGCGACGCCGCTGTCGATGACCTCCATACCGTACAGCGCGCAGATATAGGCGATGGTTCCGCCGCCGCCGACGTCCACCTTGCCCAGCTCCGCCGTCTGCCACTGCACCCCGTTCTCGTCCATGATCCGCCGCAGCCGGCCCAGATACTCGGCGTTCGCGTCATTGGAGCCGCCCTTTCCGCGGCTGCCGGTAAATTTGTTGAAGCAGACCCCGCGGCCCAAGAAAGCCGCGTTTTTCTTTTCGAAAGCCGCCGCATACAGCGGATCAAATCCCGCGCTCACGTCGCAGGACAGCATCCGGCTGTTTTTCAGCACCCGGCGGAGCTTCAGCCCGCTGTATTCTCCCATCCGGTCCAGGATCTCCGCCACCGCGTTTTCCAGATAATTTGCCTGCATGCCGGTGGCGCCGACGCTGCCGATCTCTTCCTTATCCACGAACATGCCGCAGCAGGTCCGCTCCGGAATGTCCGGATTATCCGAAATGTCCTCGATGGCCCGCAGCTCCGCGAACGCGCAGACCCGGTCGTCATGCCCGTAGCCCAGAATCATGCTGCGGTCCAGTCCGAAATCCCGCGCCTTTCCGGCCGGTACGGCTTCGATCTCCGCGGACAGGAAATCTTCTTCCTCCATGCCGTACTGCTCCTTCAGGATCTTCAGGAGCATGGCCTTGACCGCTTCCTTCTCCTGGCCGCCCAGGGGCTGCCCCGCCAGGATGATATCCAGGTCCTCGCCGTTCACGCCTTCCGCCAGGCGCTTTTCCATCTGATCCTTCGCCAGATGAATCAGGAGGTCGCTGATGCCCACCACCGGATCGTCATCCTTTTCCCCGATGATGAGGTCCGTCACGCTTCCGTCCTTCTTCGCGACAACGCCGTGGAGGGCCAGCTCCCGGGCGACCCACTGATACTTCTTGATTCCGCCATAGTAGTGGGTATCGGCATAGGCCAGGTCGCTGTCCTCATACAGCGGATTCTGCTTCAGATCCAGCCGGGGAGAGTCAATATGGGCGCCGACGATGTTCATGCCCTGCTCCAGCTTTTCGCGGCCCAGATGAAAGCTCAGCACCGCTTTCCCCATCTGGCAGGCGTACACCCGGTCTCCGGGCTGCAG
>JAFRGU010000192.1 GCA_017433675.1 Clostridia bacterium | reverse complement strand
AACAAATAATATACTCCGAACGCGTTCTTCTTGCAAGTGCGGGGCGGTCTGCTTTTTTCCTTCCGGTTTTCACGACCCCGTCATATATCATTCACAAAATTGTTCGAAGATGAAAGGCCGGAGAAGATGTCTCGGATTCCCGGAAAAGGCAGGGGAAACGCGGAACGCTTTCCCGGATGAGACGGCAGGCGAAGCCCGGTTTGTAGTATAGAGGCGGAAAGGAGGCTTGTTTTCCCGGAAGGAACGCATTATACTGGAAGGCGGAGAAGGGAAAAACAGGAAAGGGAGATATGGAGAAAATGACACTGCTGATCGTGGACGATGAGGCCCGGATCCGTAGCCTGATTGCCAAATACGCCGCGTTTGAAGGTTACATTGCGGATGAAGCGGAGAACGGCATGCAGGCGGTGGAAAAATGCCGGGGAAAGAAATATGATCTGATTATCATGGATGTGATGATGCCGGAGCTGGACGGATTCTCCGCGGTGCGGGAAATCCGGAAGGATCAGCAGACGCCGGTGATCATGCTTTCGGCCCGGGGGGAGGAATACGACCGGATCCACGGATTCGAGATCGGGGTGGATGATTATGTGGTCAAGCCCTTCAGCCCCCAGGAGCTGATGCTGCGGGTCGGCGCCATCCTGAAGCGCAGCGGCAGCCTGCCGGAAAACGTGGATGAGGTGGTTACCCTCGGCAAGCTGGAGATCAATTTCACAGCCAGGCGGGTCATTCTGGAAGGGAAGGAGCTGAACCTGAGCCCCAAGGAATACGATCTGCTGTTCTATATGGTCCGGAACCGGGGAATCGCCCTGTCGCGGGAAAAGCTGATCAGCGACGTCTGGGGATTCGATTTCTTCGGGGACGACCGGACGCTGGATACCCACATCAAGCTGCTGCGGCGGGAACTCGGCCCCTGCGCGGACAGAATTACCACGCTGCGGGGAGTGGGCTATCGATTTGAAAAGGACTGAGACAGACGCGGAAACGGCAGGGCGATGTCCTGAAAAAGCACGGAAAGGAGAGCATGCTGTGCAGCTGAAAAAGAAGGATTCCCGGATTTCACGGCGTGCCGCTTTTTCCGGGCAGATCGGCATCCGCGGAAAGCTGCAGATCTACCTGACTATCCTGGTGGCGTTTATCATTGCGCTGATCTGGATCTGCCAGGTGACGCTCCTGTTCAGCTTCTTCCAGAGCTACAGGACCAATCAGGTGCATACAGCCGGAGAGACCATCATCCGCAATATCGATCATGATGACCTGGAGGCCCTGGCGGACCGGCTGAGTGCGGAGAACGAAATCTGCATGCTCCTGGTCGACGCGGAGGGGAATAAAATTCTGTCCATTGATCATGTCCGTTTCTGCGTGCTGCACCATCTGCGGCAGAACGAGCTGAACCGGCTGATTGCCCGGGCGACTCCCGACGGGGAGGAGTCCGTGGAGATGATGAGCGTAGCGCCGTTTCGGAATGATAATTATCATAAGGAAGAATTCGAGGGCACCGTGCCCGAGGAAGAGCCGCAGAGAGGGCGCAGCATGATGTATGTTCGCCGGGTTCATTTCGACGACGGGACAACCGGCACGCTGCTGATTAACGCGCAGATTACCCCGACCAGGACGATCATGAACATGCTGCGGAGGCAGCTGATCTATATTATTGTCCTGGTGCTGATTGCCTCCGTGCTGATCGGCGGCTTCATGGCCAACAGCGTCTCGCGGCCCATTATCGAGACCAACCGGGAAGCCCGGGGCCTGAGCCGGGGAGAATACGCCCGGCCCGAGCACAGCCGGGGATACCGGGAGATCTCGGAGCTGAACGATACCCTGGTCAAGGCGGCGGATGATCTCCACAAGGTGGACAACCTTCAGCGGGAGCTGATCGCCAATATCTCGCATGATCTGCGGACTCCCCTGACCATGATCCAGGGATACGCGGAAACGATGCGGGATATTCCGGACGAGATGAACCCGGAAAACATGCAGATTATCATCGATGAGACGAACCGTCTGTCCTCCCTGGTGAACGAGGTGATGGATTTCAGCCGCCTGCGGGCCGGATCCATGCAGATGGAGAAAAGAGATTTCGATCTGACAGAGAAGGTGAAGGATATCTGTGACCGGGTCAGCGCCATGACCGAGAAGGATGGATACACTGTCCTGCTGATGGAGTCCGGCACCCAAATCGTTCACGGAGACAGCAAACGGATCGAACAGGTGGTATACAATCTGCTGGGGAATGCGCTGACCTATACGGGCGAGAACAAACAGGTGATTGTGCGGGAGGAAGACCGGGGAGAGAACGTCCGCGTCAGCATCAGCGACAGCGGCCGGGGGATTGATCCGGCGGAATTGCCATACATCTGGGACCGGTACTACCGGACACAGGAGAGCCACCGACGGGCGGTGATTGGCAGCGGTCTGGGGCTGAATATCTGCCGGGGCATCCTGGAAAACCACGGCGCTCCATACGGCGTCGACAGCACTGCCGGCGTCGGAACCACCTTCTGGTTCGAGCTGCCGAAGGCGTGAGACCGGATCCCAGACCAAGGGGTGGCTACAGATGCGCGGACGGAGAGGGGACGTTTTTTCAGAAAAAAGCTGTTGACAGGAAAAACGAGGGGTGATATAATTCGTTGCTGTCAGCGGAAGCCCCACGGGTTTTCGTGAGCGCCAAAGCTCCCTGGTGAAGCCGTGCCTGTGGCTTGCGCCTGTAGCTCAGTTGGATAGAGCAACGGCCTTCTAAGCCGTGGGCCGGGGGTTCGAGCCCCTCCAGGCGCGCCAATTGATGGTGGGTATAGCGTAGTTGGTTAACGCGTCAGATTGTGGCTCTGAAGATCGTGGGTTCGAGTCCCACTACTCACCCCATTTTCCTTCGATCTGCGGCTCCTGTGACGGGCAGAAGGAATGACCTACGTTGGGGTGTAGCCAAGTGGTAAGGCACGGGACTTTGACTCCCGCATTCGTAGGTTCGAGCCCTGCCACCCCAGCTTTGTGACCCATTAGCTCAGTTGGCAGAGCACTTGACTTT
>JAFRGU010000191.1 GCA_017433675.1 Clostridia bacterium | reverse complement strand
GCGAAACGGAACCGGCTGCAAAAGATCAGCATGGCTTATTTTGCGATGATCGTGGCGGTCATCCTGCTGATTTTCATCGGACCGGGTTTGCCCGGGATGATCCTTGGCGTGGCGCTTCTGATCTTCTATTTCGTGTGGCTCCGGCGCCAGACGCAGGAATACAGCGATAAAGCGAACAGCGAAAGGATCCTGAATGGTCTGTGCGCACCGCTGAAGGATCCGGTATTCCTCGGAAATACCGGACTGACTGTAAATAAACTGGAAGAGATGGCGATGCTGCCTGTTCAGTCGGATGACCATGGCCTGCTGATTCGCCAGGGCTTTGAGGGGAAAAAGGACGGAGGGATCTGCCGGGGCTGGGAGGTAACCTTTCATTACCAGGTTGGACCGAAGCGGACTTCCTACGCCTTTCTCAGCGGTACCCTGATGACCAAAACCTTCGACCGGCAAATCACCGGAATGCCGGAATGGGTTGCCGTCCGGCGGGAACTGGTGGATGAAACCATTCTCGGCAGATTTCTGCAGGAGAAGGGCTATACGCTGATCCATCCGGAAAAAGCGGAATGGAAGGACAAACTGATCCTGGGGCTTCGGAACGGGAAAGAGATTCCGGAGAAGATTCTGCCCCGGCTCGCCGGTCTGTTTGCCGGAATGGAACGGGTGGGCGCCGTGCACTGTACGGAAAAGGAAGCGGCAGTATTCCTAGATCACCGGTTCTATACGGACAGGCTGAAGGTGCGGGATCTGCCTACGGAGGAACAGCTGCGCCGGAACCCCCTGCCGGAGCGGGATGATGTCTGGGATTTCTTCCAGTACCTGCAGCGGTGGAGAGAGGAAGAACCGGACGCCTGAAAAATACCGGAAAACAGATCAGCATCTGCAAGGGGAGATTGGACGAGGGGAGTCGTCAGACCGAATGTATAAAAAGGCGGGGCTGGAACAGCGGCCCGGAAGGAGGACAACATGCGGACCTATGTACAGATTAAACCGGAAGACAATGTGGCCATCGCAGTGAAGGAACTTCCGAAGGGGACGGAGATCATGCCCGGGGTGATTACTCTGAGCGATATTCCCCAGGCGCACAAAATCGCGCTGACGAACATCCCGAAGGACGGCGCTGTGATCCGCTATGGTGTGACCCTGGGGTATGCGCTGGATCCCATCGCAAAGGGGCAGTGGATTAATGAGTATATGCTTCGTCTGCCGACGCCGCCCTCTCTGGATGACATGCCCTGGGGCATCAATATCCGTACGGATCTGCCTGAACCGCCGGTGAAAACCTGGTGGGGATACCGGAATCCGGAAGGCGGCTATGCGGGAACCCGGAACATGCTGGGGATCCAGACGACGGTCCAGTGCGTGGAGGGCACGCTGAACGTGGCGCTGGAGCGGATCCGGAAGGAACTGCTGCCGAAATACCCCAATGTGGATGACGTGGTGGCAATCAACCATGCCTACGGCTGCGGTGTCGCGATCAACGCGCCGGAGGCGAAGGTCCCGATCCGGGCGCTGCGGAACATTGCGCATCATCCGAACTTCGGCGGCGAGCTGATGGTTGTCAGTCTGGGATGCGAAAAGCTGACCGTGGATATGCTGGTGGGGCCGGAGAACAACACTCCCGAGAATGTGGTGGTGCTCCAGGAATGCCATGGCTTTGAGGGATGCATGAAGGCCCTGATGGACATGGCGGAGAAAAAGCTGGCGAAGCTGAACGAACGCCGCCGGGAGGAGCTCCCTCTCAGCGATCTGCTGATCGGGATGCAGTGCGGCGGCAGCGACGCCTTCTCCGGCGTCAGCGCCAACCCCTCTGCGGGATACGCAGCGGACATGCTTGTTCAGGGCGGCGGCACGGTCCTCTTCAGCGAGGTGACTGAGGTTCGGGACGGTGTACATCTGATCGCCGAGCGCTGCGTGAGCGAAGAGGTGCGGGACAAGCTGGCCGCTGAGATGCGCTGGTATGACAAATATCTGCTGGACGCGCAGGTGGACCGCAGCGCCAACCCGACGCCCGGGAACAAGAAGGGCGGCCTGGCCAACATCGTGGAGAAGGCCATGGGTTCCATCGCCAAATCCGGTACATCGCCCATTGTGGAAGTGCTGAGCCCGGCGGAGAAGCCCACGAAACACGGCGAGATTTTCGCGGCGACGCCTGCCAGCGATATTGTGTGCGGACCCTGCCAGATGGCCAGCGGCATCGGACTGCAGGTGTTTATGACCGGCCGTGGTACGCCCTACAACCTGGCCGCAGTGCCGGTCATCAAGGTCTGCTCCCGGAACGATCTGAAGGAGCAGTGGCCGGATATCATCGACATCAGTGCCGGCGATGTGGCGACGGGCGAGAAGACCATTGCGGAAGTCGGAACGGAGATCTTCAACAAGATTATCGCCTGCGCCAGCGGGAAGGATCAGCCCTTTGCCGAGAAGTATCGGATGCATAACTATCTGTGCATTTTTAACCCGGCACCCATTACCTGAGTTTTTGAAAGAAATGGAATTGTCCCTCAAGAAGGAGGTCGTTATTCATGGCGCTGAAGATTGTTACCGAAGCGGAACGCTGCCTGCAGTGCAAAAAACCGATGTGTCAGCAGGGATGCCCGGCCCATACGCCGATTCCCCAGGCCATCGCGCTGTTCAGGGAGCATAAGCTGATGGAAGCGGGTAAACTGCTTTTTGAAAATAACCCCATGAGTCTGGTTTGCTCCATGGTCTGCCATCATTCTGCGCAGTGCTATGGCCATTGTGTACTGAACCGGAAGGGTCAGCCCATTCAGTTCTACGAAATTGAAAAATACATCTCTGACGCGTATCTGGACCGGATGACCACCGAGGGAAAGAAACCCTGGAACGGGAAGAACGTGGCTGTCATCGGCAGCGGTCCCGCGGGGATGACGGTGGCGTTTGAACTGGCATGGAACGGATACGGGGTAACAATCTTCGAGGAGAAGGACCGGATCGGCGGCATGCTCCAGTACGGGATCCCGGATTTCCGGCTGCCGAAGAGCATCCTGGACCGGTACAAGGCGCGGCTGCTGGAGCTGGGCGTGAAGATCCGTCCCCACGTGGTGATGGGCGGCGACCTCATGATCGACAGCCTCTTCCGGGACGGGTATTCCTCCGTGTTTATCGGGACGGGGGTCTGGCGGCCCTCCACCCTGGGGATTGAAGGCGAAACCCTGGCGAATGTGCACTTCGGCATTTCCTACCTGGCCCGGCCGATTTCCTATACCGTGGGGGAGACCGTGGCGATCATCGGTATGGGCAATGTCGCCATGGACGTGGCGCGGACGGTTTTCCGCCACGGAGCGCGCCGGGTCATGATGTTCCAGCGCGGATCCACTTCTCCGGCCAGTGAGATGGAGATGGAATACGCGAAGCTGGACGGCGCGGAGTTTTTCTTCGGCAAGTCCATCCAGCGGATTACCCCGGAAGGTCCGGTGTTCAAGAACTCCGTGCTGAACGAGCAGGGAAGGCCGGTCGGCGTGGAAGGCGAGGACGAGCTGGTAAAGGCGGATACCACGATCATTGCCATCAATCAGCGGCCCAAGGACAAGCTGGTCAATACCACCCACGGGCTGGAGGCGAATGAGCGCGGGCTGCTGATCGTGGATGAGAACAAGATGACCACGCGGCCCGGCGTGTTCGCGGCGGGCGATGTGACTCACGGTTCCCTGACGGTGGTGCATGCGGTTGACGAAGCAAGGATCGCGGCGGCCGGCATGATGAAGTATATGGAGGAAAACGGCTGACGGGGTTTCGGGAAAAACAGAAGCGGAACCGGAGGAAGCCGATTCTGATCAATAACAGTGAAGCATCCTGAGGATGCATGGAGGGAAAGATGAAACTGATTTTTGCGCCGGATTCCATGAAGGGATCCCTGTCTGCCATGGAAAGCTGCGATATTCTGGAAAGAGTCACCGCCCGGATTTTTCCGGAGGCGGAAACCATCTCCGTGCCCGTGGCGGACGGCGGGGAAGGCACGGTGGACGCGCTGCTGCGGGCCATGGGCGGCGAGCGGAGAAAGGTCAGCGTGACGGGCCCCATGTTTGAACGGGAAGAAGCGGAGTGGGGCCTTCTGTCCGACGGCACCGCCGTGATGGAGATGGCTCAGGCGAGCGGGCTGCCTTATGTGCCCATGGATCAGAAGGATCCCCGGAAAGCGACCAGCCTGGGTACCGGGGAGATGATTGCAGCGGCCCTGAAGGAAGGGGTCCGGAAGATCCTGATCGGCATTGGCGGCAGCGCCACCAATGACGGCGGCATCGGCATGCTGGCAGCCCTGGGCGCGGTATTTACCGACGCGGAAGGGAAGCCAGTCCCGCCCACGGGCGCAGGTATGGCGCAGGTGGCGCAGGCGGACTTCTCCGGGCTGATGCCGGAGCTGCAGGAAACCGTGATTACGGTGATCTGCGACGTGACGAATCCGCTGCTCGGGGAAAACGGCGCCACCTGGATCTACGGACCGCAGAAGGGTGCGGTGCCGGAGATCCGGGACGAACTGGAAGCGGGAATGAGACACTTTGCCGGAATCATTGAGAAGACACTCGGCCGGGATATCTCTTCCTTCCCGGGCGCCGGCGCTGCAGGCGGCCTGGGCGCTGCCCTGGGCGGCGTGCTGGGCGCGACGCTGAAGACGGGCATTGATGCGGTGCTGGACGCCGTGGACTTTGAGAAGAAGCTGGAAGGCGTATCCCTGGCAATTACCGGGGAGGGCCGGATGGACGGACAGAGCGTCCGCTTCGGCAAGGTGCCGGTGGGTGTGGCGAAGCGCTGTGCCGCGAAGGGCATTCCCACCGCGGCCATCGTCGGCGGTATCGGGGACGGAGCAGAAGGATTCTTCGATCTTTGCGAGGGAACGATCATGACGACAGTCTCCGGGCCCATGAGCCTGGAAAAAGCGATGGCGGACGCGCCGGCGCTGTATGAATACGCAGCGGAGCGGCTCTTCCGGGCGATCCGGATCGGCATGAAGATGAAGTAATCCGGGAATCCAGTCATACCGCGCTGAGGACGGACCGGAAGAAGGAGGATGAAGTTTCCCACAGATGGAAAAGCTTTTGGCACTGGACTTCAGCATCTTCTCCATGGTGGCCGTGGGATTCCTGATCCGGAAGCTCAGCGTGGTAGGAAAGGAAGCGGAACGGATCATCACCGATCTGGTGCTGGATGTGATCCTGCCCTGCAGTATTTTCTTCTCCTTTCTCGGGAAGAATGAGGGCGTTTCCGGCGGGGATTTCCTGGCGGTCTTCCTGGTTTCCATCGGGATCCAGCTGCTGGCCCTGGCTTACTCAAGATATGCGTTTCCGAAGGAGCCGCAGGACCGTCGGATCAGCCTGGGCTTCGCCATGATCTGCTCGAATGCGGCGTTCCTGGGGAATCCGATCACGGAGGGCGTTTTCGGGGCGGCGGGGCTCCAGCTGGCCAGCATTTATCTGATTCCGCAGCGGATCATGATGTGGACGGCGGGGCTGGCGCTGTATTCCGGGGAGACGAACCGGCGGGCGACCGTCAAAAAGGTGTTGACCCATCCCTGCGTCGTAGCCTGCTACCTGGGCCTGCTTGTGATGGTAACCGGGATTACGGTTCCGGATATCCTGACGGCTCCGGTTCAGTCCCTCGGCCGGTGCAACACGCCGATGACCATGCTGATGATCGGGATGATCCTGAGTGAGATCGATCTGAAGAACATGGTGAATAAAACAATCGCGGCCTTTACGGTACACCGGCTGATTCTGATGCCGCTGCTGGTTTTCCTGATCTGCAAAGCAATCGGGATCAGCCATCTTGTGACCGGGGTCAGCACGCTGCTGGCCGCCATGCCGGCCGGAGCCAGCACGACGATGATGGCGTCGAAATTCAACCGGGATCCGCAGTTTGCGGTTCAGCTGGTAATTTTTACGACCCTGTGCTCCATTCCGGCGATAATGATCTGGAGCATGATTCTGAGCTGATGCTCAGCATTGAAATCCCGAAAAGTATTTTCCCGGCAGCATCCGGACAATGAGTCCCGGACCATTCGGATAATGAATTCCGAACGGATTCACCGAAACGGACTCCGGGAGGAAGAAAACGGAGCGGAAGAAAGCACATGAGCAAGATATATCAGATTTACGGGCAGGACGCTCAGGAGATGACCCTGCGCCTGCTGGAAGCGGCGGAAGCTTTCCGGCTGGTGCCGGCAGGCGGCTCCGTGGCGCTGAAGCCAAACCTGGTCATCGCTGCCACACCGGAAAGCGGGGCAACCACCCATGCCGGCGTTCTCAGCGGATGCATTGAATACTTCCGGGAGCACGGCGTATCCGACATCAGCGTCATCGAAGGCAGCTGGGTCGGGGATGGAACCATGCGGGCGATGCGGCGGGCAGGATATGATGAAGTCTGCAGTCATTACGATGTTCCCTTTTTTGACCTGAAAAAGGATGAGACCCGGCCGGTAAAAACAGCGATCGGGACGATTGACATCTGCTGCCGGGCACTGGATGCGGGGCTGCTGGTGGATCTGCCGGTGCTGAAGGGGCACGGGCAGACGCTGATGACCTGCGCCCTGAAGAATCTGAAGGGCTGCCTGCCGGACCGGGAGAAACGGCACTTTCACGCCATGGGACTCCAGAAGCCGATCGCGGCGCTGGGCGCAGCGCTGAAACCCCGCCTGATCGTTGTGGACAGCATCTGCGGGGACCTGGACTTTGAGGAAGGCGGGACGCCGGTCCAGACCAACCGGATGTACCTCGGGACGGACGCGGTTCAGCTGGATGCCTACGGTCGGTCCCTGATGGGGCTGAATCCGGAGGATGTTCCCTATATCGAAATGTGCGAATCTTTCGGTGGGGGAAAGGCGGAATGGTCTTCGGAGGATATCACGGAGCTGAATCAGCCTGGGGCCAGTGCGGCTTATCCCCGGCCCAGCGGACTGGTAGCCGGGCTGACCCGGCATGTCCATGAGAATCAGGCCTGCTCCGCCTGCTATGCGGCGCTGGTGCGGGCCCTGTATACCAGCCGCTGCGGAGAGCGGGAAGAGATCTATATCGGCCAGGGCTGGCAGGGAAAGAAACTGGACGGCCTGGGAGTCGGAAAATGCTGCCAGGGCGCAGCGGAATGCGTGATGGGCTGTCCGCCCACGGCGGAGAAGATCGCGAAAAAGCTTGAGAATCTGCAGTGGTCCTGAAGAATATCGTTCACTGCAAACATTTACAAAAAAGGAGCTTCCTTCCACTTCATCGGTGGTTGAAAGCTCCTTTTTCCTGTCATCGCTGTATGAAGGATCAGAAAAACCCATAAGGCCAGAGCAAATAGCCGAAACAGCGTTTCCTCTGTATCAGGGATACTCGCTTTCAGTTTTCTTTTTGGCCGGTTCAAGGGGTTTGCTCAAATGCGGGCTGCACCACTGTCCCTGGCTGCCTGCGCCACAGCTTTCGCAACCGCCGGACCAACCCGGGGATCAAAGGCGGCGGGCAGAATGTACCTGTCGGTCAGCTCGTCTGAAGAGACCAGTCCGGCCAGCGCGTGGGAGGCAGCCAGCTTCATGGCCTGGTTAATATCCTTCGCCCGTACATCCAGGGCGCCGCGGAACAGGCCGGGGAAAACCAGCACGTTGTTAATCTGGTTGGGGTGATCGCTCCGCCCGGTGCCGACCACTGCAGCGCCGGCTTCCAGGGCTTCGTCCGGTTCGATCTCCGGCGTGGGGTTGGCCATGGGGAAAACAATCGGGCCAGGAGCCATGGAAGCGATCATTTCCCTGCTGACAATGTGGGGAGCGCTGACACCGATGAAGACGTCTGCTCCCTTCAGGGCGTCGGCCAGTTTCCCGGAGAACTTCTCCGGGTTGGTGAGGGCCGCCATTTCCGCCTGGGCAGGATTCATTTCGATTCCCTCGCAGAGGATGCCGTTCCGGTCCACCATTTTCAGGTGCCTGACTCCCAGATCCATGATATGACGGCCGATGGCAATACCGGCGCTGCCGGCGCCGTTAATGACGACATTCACATCCTCAATCTTTTTGCCAACGACAAGCAGCGCATTGAGAAGGGCAGCTCCGACCACGATGGCCGTGCCGTGCTGGTCATCATGGAAAATCGGAATATCACAGATTTCCTTCAGCTTCCGTTCAATTTCAAAGCAGCGGGGTGCGGCGATATCCTCCAGGTTGATGCCTCCGAAGCTGCCGGAAATCAGATAGATCGTCCGGACGATTTCATCCACGTCCTTGCTGCGGATGCAGATGGGGAAGGCATCCACATCACCGAAGGCCTTGAAGAG
>JAFRGU010000190.1 GCA_017433675.1 Clostridia bacterium | reverse complement strand
GCCTTCCAGCTGTGGACCAGCCAGGAGGACATGCGGAACACGCTGCTGACCCGGATGGTTCAGAGCTACTCCCTGCTCTACCCGGATCAAAGCTTCAACACCCCGACGCTGCAGCGGCTGATGGATCGGGTGATGAAGCTGGATCTGGATGCCCTGGGTATGGTCACGAACGATGAAATGGAGAACATCTGGGACGAATTCGAAGCCCGGGGCGGTATGAAGACTCACCTGCTGGCTTCGGACACGGAGGTCGGAATCAACAGCTGGGAGCAGAATACCCAGAATCTGGCGCTGAGCTTCGAAAAGGGAGAGGATCCCGTGATCCCCGTGAGCCTGGTGCTCGCCTTCCTGAACCCCTTCAGCCAGCACACGGCAGAGGCGATGACCTACATCGAGTGCATGGCGGAGAATCTGGACAACGCGACGGCATACGCCTTCTATCCGGACCGGAACGAGCCGCTGCGCTACCCGGACCACGAGGAACAGCGGAAGAACCTGAGCAACTGGGTTGAGACGGCGAAGAAGAACATCGAGAACGCCGAGGACGACGAAACCCGGGAAACCTGGGAAGGATACCTCGAGGAAATGCAGAAGGAACTGGACAACTTCGACGAGACCAACTGGCAGATCGGCCCGAAGGCCATTGCGCATTACCGGGAGCGGGCCCAGTGGCTGAAGCCCGAAACATACAGCTACTGGACGCTGCTGCAGAACGGCGAGAACGGCGAAGCCTTCCAGAACCTCTGGGACGGATATGCCGCCGGGCAGAAGAGCGTCCAGGAACTGCTGAGCTTCATGGATCAGAAGATCCGCATGATGCGGATGGAAGGGAATTGAGACATTGTACAGAAAAGCAAGGCTGGCGCTGCCGTTCCTGATACCGGGACTGGCGGGTATCCTGATCTTCTACGTGGTTCCATTCTTCGGGGGGATCTGGTACAGCCTGACGGACGGCAGTTTCGAAAACAAATTCGTCGGCGCCGAGAACTATATCAAAGTCTGGGGCAACCAGATGTTCCAGCTCGGGCTGAAGAACACGATGGAACTGAGCCTGATCTGCGCGCCGAGCCTTTTCCTGCTGAGCTTCCTGCTGAGCCTGCTGCTGAACCGGATCCGTCCCGCGGGGACGTTTTTCCGGAGCAGCGTGCTGCTGCCTTACCTGATGCCCTCCAGCGCGGTGCTGATCATCTGGCTGCTCTGGTTCGACTACGGCGGACCGGTGAACCATCTGATCAGCCTGTGCGGCGGGCAACGGGTTCTGTGGCTGCAGGGGGCGGAACTGCGGGTACCGGTGGTGCTGCTGTTCCTGTGGAAAAACCTGGGGTTCTGCATCATCATCTTCCTGGCGGCGCTGCAGGCCATTCCGATTTCCCTGTATGAATACGCGGACCTGGAGGGGGCGGGCTTCTGGAAGCAGGCCTTTAACATCACGCTGCCGATGATCGTTCCCAGCGCCTTCCTTGTCTTCATCATCTGCTGGGTGAACGCCTTCCGGATTTTCAAGGAGGTTTACTTCATCGGAGGCGCTTATCCGGAAGAACCCCTGTATACCCTGCAGAACTATATGAGCAACATGTACAGCAAGCTGAACTACCAGAACGTGACTACCGCGGCCTACATCTTCGCGGCGATCGTTTTCGCGCTGTTCGGGCTGCTGTTCTTCCTGCAGAACCGGGCCCAGCGGGGCCTGAACTGAGGAGGCGGAATCAGCATGCGAAAAGGAAAAGGATTCCACCTCTGGCTGATCCGGGCCCTGCTGGGGCTGCTGGCGATCCTGCTGCTGCTGCCGATGATCCAGACCTTCCTGTACAGCTTCAGCAGCATGACGGAAATGCAGGCTTACATGAAGACCCGGGGAAACTACGACGAGACCCGGTGGATGGACACCCACCTGATTCCCGACATGGTGAGCCTGCGGCAGTATCACCAGATCCTGATCGCGGACAACACGGTGCTGCGCCTGTTCCTGAACAGCGCGCTGTACACGGCGCTGATCCTGCTGGGGCAGGCGGTCGTGATTCCGCCGATGAGCTTTGCGCTGAGCAAATTCAAATTTCCCGGAAGCGGCCTGATCTTCTTTGTGATTATCCTGCTGATGCTGCTGCCCTTCCAGGTGACCATGGTGCCCAACGTGCTGACCCTGCGGGACATGGGGCTGCTGGACACGATCTGGGCGGTGGTGATTCCCATGTGGTTCGCGCCGTTCTATATCTTCCTGGTCCGGCAGTTCATGGTGGGACTGCCCGGGGAGCTGATTGAGGCGGCGCAGATGGACGGCGCAGACGTCTTCAGCACCTATTTCCGGATCATTATCCCCGTATGCCGGCCTATCCTCGGCGCAGCGGCAGCCCTCTCCTTCGCGGAGAGCTGGAACCTGGTGGAACAGCCGCTGACCTACCTGACGAGCCGGGTGGACCTGCAGCCGCTGAGTACGATGTTCAACCAGCTGGCGATGGAAAATACCGGATTCGAATTTGCGGGAGCGACGCTGTACATCCTGCCGGCCCTGTTCGTATACCTGTTCTTCCAGGACGATATCCTGAGCGGCATCGCGCTGACGGAGCTGAAGTAATCCCCTGCAGGGGAAAACGGAGAGGACGGCATCCTCTCTGACAAACGCTCTGAACGAAGTGGGATGCGGCTGAACCGATTCAAAAGGATCAACCGACGGAGTGAGAAAGAAATGAAAAAATTTGCCCTGCGGGGACTGATTATCCTGGCCATCGTGGTAGCGCTGTGCATCTTTTTCAGCGGGACGGTGCGGACGCTGACGACGCCCAAAGTGCGCTTTGCACAGGCGAAGATGGGAAAGTTTGAGCAGAGCACCAGCCTGACGGGAAAAGTCGTTTTCCCGGCGGAGGAGGAGATCCACGTGGCCGTGCCCGAGGGGATGCACCTGACGGTCACCCGGGTGAAGGCGACGGCAGGCGACAAGGTGAAGGCCGGGGACCTGCTGGCCGCCGCGAAGGTGACGGACGCGGACAAGACCCTGGAAAGCCTGCGGAAGGACTACGAAACCGCGCGGAGCAGCCTGCGGAGCCTGGAAAAGAAGACCGGGGAGATCCACCTGAGCCGGAGCGAACAGAGATGGCAGGACGCCTGGGAGGCGGAACAGGAAGCCATGCAGGCGGAACGGGACGCCCGGGTGAACCTGCAGGTGCTGCTGCGGCAGAAGGGGCTCGAGATGGCGGATGGAAAAACCCTGCCCGAAGGCGCCGGGGATGAGGAAAAGGAAGCCTGGAATGCCTGGCAGGCGGCCGGAAACACCTGGCAGAAAAGCCAGGAATCCCTGAAGGCGCTGGAGCGCTACGCCATTCCCGAGGATACCTGGAACGATTTGCAGAAAATGAAGGAATACCGGAAAACCATGGCGGACGCCGAGGAAAAGATGACCGACCTCGAAATCCTGAAAAAGCAGGCGGAGAGCATCACCGCGCCCCATGCAGGTTATATCAGCCAGGTGAGCATCGAAAAGGGCAGCTCTGTGGACGGGGATACCGTGATCATGAAGATGACCCCGGCGGACAATGATCCCGTGATCCGGGCGGAGCTGGGTGACATGAAGCTGACGGTCGAGAAGGGAACAGGGCTGTACGTGGAATCCGACAGCTGGGGCCGGACCGAGACGAAGGTCGTCGACACGGGACTGACCCTGGAGGGGCATCCCTACGTGGACTGCCAGATCAACAAGGACGTGCGGTATGCGCTGGGAAGCGTGACAGCCATGATGAAAAACGACATCAAGCTGACCCTGTCCACCAAGAACAAGGAATCCACTTGCCTGCTGCCGGCCAGCGCCGTACGCGGCAGCGGAAGCGACCGATACGTGTACACCGGGGAACGGGTGAGCTCCACCTTCGGCGGAAGCCAGCTGAAGTGCAAAAAGACGCCGGTCACCGTGCTGGGTGAAAGCGGCAGCACCGTGAGCCTGGCGGAGGATCTGAGCAACAAGCAGGTTCTGTATATGGAAGACCGGGCACTGAGCGAGGACGCGACGGTCATGAGCTACGAAGGAAACTGAGGAAAGAAATGTGAACAGAAAGTATCGGGTGTCCATCCTCGGCGCGGTGGGAATCCTGCTGATCATCGCCGGGCTGACAGGCCTGTACAACGGGCCTGAGATCAGCCAGTACGCGTTTGCACCGGCCGGTCAGGACACGCAGAAGATTCTGGAACAGGTGGAGAAGGATCTGGACAACGCCTTTCCGGCGGTGAGCCTGCACGGAACCAGGGGCGGCGTGACCCTGGATACGGAAAAAAAGAACCAGGGGGGCGTTACCCTCTACCAGGTCGACGGCGACTGGCACAGCGTGTATCCCCAGGAGTTCACGGCGGGGCGGCCGCTGAGCCGGGGCGATCATGGACAGGCCGTGATCGTGCTGGACGCGGAAACCGCCTTCCAGCTGTTCGGGGATGAGGATCCCATCGGGCAGCAGGTGAAGATCGGCGATAAGGTGTTTGAGATCGTCGGAGTGGCCAAACATGCCCGCCGCATCGGGGAGACCGATCCCAGGGCGGCCTGGATTCCCCTGGACGTTGCGGGCGCTCCCGCGAACGAGATCATGACGCTGAGCGCGGGCGGAAAAAGCGGCGCTGCGCTGCGAACTGTATTCGAAAGCACCGCCCGGAACGCCATCGGGGATGGACAGGCCTTCCACCTGGGAAAGGAAAGAACAAGGGGCACGATTCTGCTGCGGGCCGTGGCGCTGATCTACGGCATCCGGCTGCTGGCGGTCTGGATCCGCTGGAGCGGGAAGAAGAGCGGAAAATGGATCGCGGAAATCAGCGCAAAGTCGAAGGTCAGCTACGTGCGTCAGATGATCGGATATTTCCTGATACGTGCCGTTGGGATCGCGCTGGTTTACGCCGTTGCCATCGGCATCGGCGCCGCGCTGGCCGGTATGGTGGTTCAGCCCATGACCATCTTCCCGGAATGGGTGCCGGAAATCCTTGTGGATCCGGAATCCATCGCGAAGCGCTTCTGGGATCTGACCACTGCCGCGGCTCAGCCGAGACAGTGGCGGACGCCGGAGATCGCGGAGATCCGGTACTGGAGCGGCGTCGTGCGCTGGGGAACTGTCATTCTGCTGATGAGCCGGTGGAAGAAGAAGGAAAAGAACGAAGACTTGCAAAGCGGCGGTGAAGTGTGATAGAATGCCTGCGGCCGGTGATCCGAACGGAAACCGGACCAATGCAGCTTTCGGAACAGGAAGATTCCGGGGGCAGGAGGAGCGAAGAAACAGCATGGAAGTCAATGAAAAGACCCTAATTGGCGAAATCGTCCGGAATCATCCGGAAGCCATCGAAGTACTGATGTCCATCGGGATGCACTGCCTGGGATGCCCGGCGAGTCAGATGGAAAGCCTGGAAGACGCGTGCGCGGTGCACGGATTCGAAGCGGCTCCCGTCGTGGAAGCCATCAATGCCCGGATCGCCGCGGCGAACTGAAGAGGATAAAAAACCGTACCCGGCTGAATGGGACGGTTTTTTTGACCGGTTTCTGAAAATAAACACAGAAGAGGAAAAGAGATCAGTGTTCAATATCAGACAGGCAAAAATCAAGGACATTCCGGCCCTGCTGGCCCTGCTGAGCCAGGTGCTGGAGGTACACGCGGTAATCCGGCCGGATCTTTTTATCAGCGGGACCAGGAAATACACGGAAGACGAGCTGAAGGAGATTGTGACAGACAGAAACCGCCCGGTTTTCGTCGCAGAAGAAGACGGCGAGGTGCTGGGATACTGCTTCTGCATTCTGCAGCGGGTGGAGCAGAGCAATATGAAACGGGATTCCATGACGCTTTACGTGGATGATCTGTGCGTCGATGAAAAACGGCGGGGACAGCACATCGGTCAGCAGCTGACGGATTTTGTGACGGCCTTCGCCCGGGAGATCGGGTGCTATGACATCACGCTGAACGTCTGGGAAGGGAACGATCCGGCGCTGGCTTTCTACCGGCGGAACGGGTTTACGACACGGAAGACCGTGATGGAGAAGATTCTGTAAATTCCTGAAAGCAATTCAAAGAGGCAGCAACGAAATGTTGCTGCGTTTTTGAATATCAGAGCAGCATCCCGCGTTTCCGGGTGCGTTCCAAAGCACCGAATAATCATGCCGATTTCAAATACGCAGGTGAATGACGATGACAAACCATGCCGAGATTGCGAAGCAACTGTTTTTCAAGGGCTACAACTGTGCGCAGTCGGTCTTCTGCGCTTTTACGGATGTCACCGGATATGACATTGAGACATCCGCCCGCATGGCGTCATCTTTCGGAGGCGGATTGGGACGCCTGCGCGAAACCTGCGGTGTGGTGAGCGCCGCCGCGCTGGTGCTTGGTATCGTGAAAGGCTACGATGATCCTGCCGATTACGACGCAAAGAAGCGGCACTATGCGCTGATCAGAGAATTTGCGGACAGGTTTAAACGGGAAAATACGAGCATCAATTGCCGTGAGCTGCTGACGCTGGCCGGCCTTAATCCGGAAAGCGGCGGTGAGCCGGAGCAGCGAAGCGAAGAATTCTATCAAAAGCGCCCATGCCCGCATCTCGTTTATGATGCCGCGTTCATACTGGATGAGATGCTTCAAAGCAGCCTGACTGCAGGGAATGACATATGAATATCGGACGGCTTGCATCATTCGCTGAAATTCAGGGCGATCCGCGGAACGCGCTGAAAGGGCACGGTCAATGTAGGTGCCAAGAATCGTGATGCCATTACGCTTTGCATACTCTGTGCATTCCCGGATCTGACCTTCAATGCTTTCCTCACGCTGACTGTCAGAGGAATACCGTGCATAGATTACAGCATTCATCGATTCTTCACCTCGGTTCTGGTTTATTATGCCATTAGTGCCATTTATTATGCCATCAATTGGCATCATAATGATGTTTCATCCTGTGCTTTAATGTTTTTCTTTTTGTTTTTTTCTTCAGATGCTTTCAATTCTTGTAGTTGCTGAAGCACTGAGGATCTTTTTTCTTTACGTTGAACTACATTTTCGATCACAGAATGATGATTGTCCTGAGACAAAATCCCAGGATACGCTTCCTGAAACTGTACCAAACTGATACTTGTTTGAATCTCACTGTTTCTTACTGTTTAATAAGCCTTTTGATAATCAGCAATTGATAGAATCTGCTG
>JAFRGU010000027.1 GCA_017433675.1 Clostridia bacterium | reverse complement strand
CGGGTGCCGGTGATCATCGGGACCGGATCGAACGACACCGCCAAGGCGATCGAAAAGACGAAGGCGGCCTGCGCAGCGGGAGCGGACGCGGTGCTGCTGGTAACGCCGTACTACAACAAAACCACGCAACGGGGACTGGCGGCGCACTACCGTGCCATCGCGGACGCGAGCGGGAAACCCTGCATCCTGTACAACGTGCCGAGTCGGACGGGGCTGAACATGCTGCCGGAAACCGTGGCGGCACTGGCGGAGCACCCGATGATCGCGGGGCTGAAGGAAGCGAGCGGAAGCATCAGCCAGGCGGCGCAGGTGCGCCGGCTGTGCGGAGACCGGATCACGCTGTATTCCGGATGCGACGACCAGACGGTTCCGTTCCTGAGCCTGGGCGGAATGGGCGTTATTTCCGTGGCGAGCAACGTGCTGCCCCGGGAAATGAGCGAGATCTGCCGGCTGTGGTTCGCGGGAGAACCGGACGCCGCGATGGAAATGCACCTGCGGCTGCTGGACGTGATGAACGCGCTGATGAGCGAGACGAATCCGATCCCGGTCAAGGCTGCATGCGCCCGGATGGGATACGGAAAGAACGAGGTGCGGCTGCCGCTGGTGCCCATGGAGGAAGAAAAGACAGCCCGGCTGATGCAGATGATCGAGGAGGCGCGGGTACAATGAAAATCGTGCTGACGGGATACGAAGGGCACATGGGCCGGGAGGTTCGGGCCAGCGCGGAGCGGACCAAAGACGCGAAAATCGTCTGCGGCGTGGATCCCATGGCGCCGGAAGGGGACGCGAAATGCGTACGGAGCCTGCAGGAATGCCGGGCGGAGGCGGACGTCATCATCGACTTCAGCCATCACAGCCTGACGGGAGAGCTGCTGGCCTGGGCGAAGGAAAAAAGGATGCCCCTGGTGCTGGCCACCACGGGACAGACGGAAGAAGAGAAGGCGCAGATCACGGAGGCCGCGAAGGAGATCCCGATCTTCCTGGCGGCCAACTACAGCCTGGGGATCGCGGTGCTGACGGACCTGGTGAAGAAGGCGCTGGCCCTGTACAAGGACGCGGAGGTCGAGATCGTGGAACAGCACCACGACCGGAAGCTGGATGCGCCGAGCGGAACAGCGCTGGCCCTGTTCAGCGCGGTGAAGGAGGTGCGGCCGGAGGCGAAGGCCGTGACCGGCCGGAGCGGACTGGGAAAACGGCAGCCGGAGGACGTCGGGATCCACGCGATCCGGATGGGGAACATCGTGGGCGTCCACGAGGTGATTATCGGGACGCAGAACGAAAGCCTGACCCTGCGGCACCAGGCATACAGCCGGGGCGTGTTCGCGGACGGCAGCCTGAAGGCGGCGGCCTTCCTGATCGGGAAGGGGCCGGGCTTGTACGATATGAAGGATCTGCTGAATCAGGGATGAACGGGAAGGAAAGCTGTGGCGAAAGAAAGGAGCGGCAGAAGGAATGAGGATCGGCATTTACGGATACGGAAACCTGGGACGGGGCGTGGAAAAGGCGCTGGCCAAGAATCCTGACGCGGAGCTGGTGGGCGTGTTCACGCGGCGGAACCCGGAGACGGTCAAAACCGTGACTGGCGCGCCGGTATACGCGGCGGAGCGGGCAACAGAATTCGAAGGACAGATCGACGTGATGATCCTCTGCGGCGGCAGCGCCACGGATCTGCCGGAGATGACCCCGCAGATGGTCCGGCATTTCAATGTCGTCGACTCCTTCGACACCCACGCCCGGATTCCGGAGCATTTTCAGAAAGTGGACGAGGAAGCCCTGCGGACGGCGCACACGGCGCTGATCAGCGGCGGATGGGATCCAGGCCTGTTTTCCCTGGCCCGGCTGTATATGAATATTGCCCTGCCGGACGGCCGGGATTACACTTTCTGGGGACGGGGGGTCAGCCAGGGGCACAGCGATGCGATCCGGCGGATTCCCGGCGTCCGGGACGCACGGCAGTATACCGTGCCCATCGCTGAAGCGGTGGAGCGGGTCCGGGCCGGAGAAATGCCGGAGCTGAGCACCCGGGAAAAACACCTGCGGGAATGCTACGTCGTGGCGGAAGAAGGGGCGGACCGGGATGAGATCGAGAAGACGATCAAGGAAATGCCGAACTATTTCGCTGACTATGATACGACGGTGACCTTTATTACAGAAGAGGAACTGAAGCGGAATCACAGCGCACTGCCTCACGGAGGACAGGTGATCCGCAGCGGAAAGACAAGCGAAGCGAACGGGCATGTGATGGAGTTTTCGCTGAAGCTGGATTCCAATCCCGAGTTTACCGGATCCGTGCTGCTGGCCTGTGCCAGAGCGGTGGCCAAGAATTATGCCCGGGAAAACTACGGGTGTATGACGCTGTTCGATGTGGCTCCGGCGGATCTGAGCCCGCTGTCTTCTGAAGAACTAAGAGCGCATATGCTTTAATTGGGCTGCAAGGATACGATTTCGCTGAAGGAGTGAAGCGCGGCATTTTGCCGCGCTTTTCAGAAGAAAATGATTCCAATTTACGGACTGCAGAAGATGACGCTGCTGGATTACCCGGGGCATGTAGCCTGTACCGTGTTTCTGGGCGGATGCGACATGCGATGCCCATTCTGCCACAATAGCGAGCTGGTGGATGGAACGGCAAAACCGATCATGACTGCGGCGGAACTGACCGGGTTCCTGAAAAAACGGCAGGGCCTGCTGGAAGGAGTCGCCGTCACGGGCGGAGAGCCGCTGCTGCGGGAGGAGACACTCGATCTTCTGCGGACAATCCGGGAGCTGGGATATCCCGTGAAGCTGGATACGAACGGCA
Source organism: Clostridia bacterium (assembly GCA_017433675.1). Taxonomy (GTDB): domain Bacteria; phylum Bacillota; class Clostridia; order Christensenellales; family Aristaeellaceae; genus Aristaeella. Next base: position 288 of record JAFRGU010000027.1, on the reverse strand, counting down.
CCCATCCGGAACGGCTCCGGAGCGTCATGGAGCAGGATCTGGCGCAGTATGTGGCCATGGATATCAAGAACAGTCCGGAGCGCTATGCCGGGACAATCGGGCTGAAAAGCTTTGACCCGGCCCCTGTGCGGGAGAGCGTATCGCTCCTGATGGCTGGGAAAGCGGACTATGAATTCCGGACCACGGTCGTTGCGGAGCTGCACGACGATATGAGTTTCCGGAAAATCGGGGAATGGATTCACGGGGCCCGGCGCTATTTCCTGCAGAAATTCACGGACCGGGAAACGG
>JAFRGU010000189.1 GCA_017433675.1 Clostridia bacterium | reverse complement strand
GCCCTGATCGAAACCGAGGAGCAGGACGAAATATTTGCGGGGGATTCCGAATATCCTGTCCTGGAAATCCCGGAGAATGATCTGGACAGCGTCACCGCGGAAGAGAAGCTGCAGTTCACGCTGGCCATGGAGAAGGCGGCAAAGACTGTGGATCCCCGGATTGCGAAGAGTGAAGGCGCTTCGGTTTCCACGGGCCGGGGCACCGTCCGGCTGGTGAACAGCTATGGCCTGCGTCTGAAAACGGAGACGCCTCCCGGCGGCGCGGTTGCTGCGGGAATCTGGCTGGTCGGGAAGGACGGAGACTCCACGGCCACGGGTGGAGAATTTGCGGCCGGACATCTTTTCCGGGAGCTGGATCCGGAAAAGATCGGCCGGAAGGCCGCGGAGGAGACGCTGGCGAAGCTGCATGCCGCTCCGGTGGACAGCGGCGTTTATCGTGCGGTGATTCGCAGGGATGCCATGCGGTCCCTCCTGAGTACCTTCAGCGGGATCTTCTCCGCGGAAAATGCCCAGAAGAAGATGTCCCTGCTGGAAGACCGGGAGGGGGAGCAGATCGCGGCGGAATGCATTACCCTGATGGACGACCCGCTTCTGCCCGGCGGAACCGCCTCGTCGTCCTTTGACGGGGAAGGTTCCGCCTGCCGCACGAAGGCCGTGATCGAAAACGGGATTCTGAAGACGCTGCTGCACAGCCGGAAAACAGCGAGGAAGGCCGGAACGGAAAGCACCGGAAATGCCCGGCGCAGCGTGAGCAGCCCGGTCCGGGTCGCGCCGACCAATTTCTTCTTCCGCCCGGGGGAGAAGAGCCTGGAAACGCTGCTTTTGGAGATGGGGGAAGGTCTGCTGATCACCGAGCTGAGCGGCCTCCATGCCGGGGCGAACCCGGTCAGCGGAGATTTTTCGCTGCTGGCCAAAGGTTTCCGGATAACTGGGGGCAGGCAGGTGGAACCGGTGGAACAGATTACCGTGGCCGGCAATTTCTATCAGCTGCTGAAGGATGTTCTCGCTGTCGGGAACGATCTGGAATTCAGGGGCAGCAGCATCGGCTCTCCCTCCGTGGATGCCGGCTGCATCCATGTGGCCGGAAAATAGGATAATCAGGAAATCCTGCGTTACCGGCATGGTACGGCAATTCGCATGTGCCATTGGTGAATGAACAGGATAATCGGATTGCGGCAACAGATTGCAGATTGAAAAATTCTGTGGCATGAATCTTATCAAAATAAGACAGAAATATCTGAACATGCTGAAAGCAGCATCAAATATTGAAAAAAAGATGATTGTTGAAATCTATTTTCAGCTTAATCACCTTATCCGCTGCTTTCATTTTTTCCATTTTCTTGTGCTTTCTGTACTGACATGATAAAATAATACAAAGAGGAGCAAAACAAGGGATAAAAGGCGCTACGAAAACCCATATATGTTACAGGAGGATGAATCGATGAAAAAACGTATTCTGACACTGATGCTCATTGCCGTCATGACAATGATGCTCATTCCTTCCGCGAGTGCATCATGGATCATGTATGTCAGCCCGGCAGCGGGTACAACAGTGAATCTTCGCAGTTCCCCGGATGCTTCCAAATATGCCAACAACCTGAT
>JAFRGU010000188.1 GCA_017433675.1 Clostridia bacterium | reverse complement strand
TTTGTGACCATATAAGAAGAAACATGATCTGTCAAAAGATAGACCACGATCATGATAATCAGATATTCCCGTCATTCTTTCCCCATCCGGAGGAACTGCTAAATGAGCCGTCTGAAGGCATCGTGGAGTGTCATGGCGAATGTGGCCCTCATGGCTGCCATATTGGCTTTTGTTGCGCTGTATTCCAACTATGAGAGAAAAGTAAGCTACGATCACCAGGTGGAGCATTTTATCAACACGGCCGTTGCGATGGAACAGGTAACGGAAAACTACCTGGAAGGGGAACAGAAAATCTGTGACAACTGGGCACAGTATATCAACAGTCAGGATCTGACACTGGAAGGAGCCGCGGCCTATGTCAGGGCCACGCATGCGCAGTCTCTAACATCCGCCCATCTGATCGACGCAGAAACCCTGGAAGGCTATTCGACCCGGCCGAAGCCAAACACCCGGGATGATTATCATGTTTCCTATGAACGGATCGAACTGATCGGGGACGGGGCCTGGATTGCAGACCTTGGCACAGCAATCAATATTTCCCGAACCTATACAAATCCCCTCAACGGAGAACAGTCTCTGGCTTTCTGCAACCGGATTACGGTGCGGGACGCGGAAACCGGGGAAAAGAGATCAGCCTATCTGCTGCGCATCGTCCCCACTTCCAACCTGGCCGAAAAATGGGTCTTCCCTCAGGAAGAATATGAGAATGAAGAGTTCTCCATGATCGATGCTGAGAGCAACTACATCATCCGCGGACGCTCTTTTAAGAATTCCAGCTTCTTCGAATTCTATAAATCCTATAACCAGCCTGGAATCGAAAGGCAGCAAAAGCTGTTTGCGGATATCCTGTCCGGTACGGGCTCGTTTATCATGCTGAATTCAAAGGGACGGGAATGCATTGTCGCCCATACGCCCATTTCCTCCACGAGGGGATGGGTGCTGCTGAGTACCGCTCTGGTCAGCGATCTGAATACGGATACGGTGGACTGGCTGCTGATCGGGGTCGTCACCGCCGGATTGCTGCTGCTGCTGGTGATGGACGTCCTGTACATGCTCTCCTTTAACAGAAAGCTCCGGGTCATGGCCAGGGAAGCTGAATCCGCCAACAAGGCAAAAACCGATTTCCTCTCCACCATGTCCCATGATATCCGCACCCCCATGAACGCAATCATCGGGCTGACCACGATTGCAGAAAAGAATCTGGGGGACCGGGATGCCGTGAAAGAAAACCTGAGAAAGATCAGCCTGGCCAGCAGCCATCTTCTGACGCTGATCAATGATATCCTGGATATTTCCAAGGTGGAAAGCGGAAAGCTCAACCTGAGTCCGCTGACCTTCTCCATTGTGGAAACCGCGGAGAACCTGGTAAACCTGTCTCAGCCCATGATCAAGGAAAAAAACATTGATTTCAGATTCCGCATCAACCGCATGGAAAAGGAATATCTTTACGCGGACCAGCTGCGGCTGAACCAGATTTATATCAATATCCTTTCAAACGCCATCAAGTACACAGAGCCGGGCGGCCGCGTCTCCGTGGATCTGCGGGAGGAAGAGAGCGATAAAGAAGGCTGCATTAAGCTGATTTACCGTGTTTCGGATACCGGTATCGGTATGACTCCTGAATTCATGGAAAAGATGTATCAGCCTTTTTCCCGGCAGACAGACAGCCGGGTCAACAGTATCCAGGGAACCGGGCTGGGGCTCGCGATTACCAGGCAGATGGTCGAGCTGATGAACGGGACCATCGAGTGCCAGAGTGAAGTCGGAAAAGGAACGACTTTCAACATCACGCTGGATATTCCCATCGCCGAAAGGCAGCTGGAGGAGATGCGGTTCGATGCTGTTGAGGCCCTGATTGCAGACGATGACCCAATCCTGCTGGATACCGCTGTGGATGCGCTGGAATCGCTGGGCATCAAGGCAGAACGGGCGACGAACGGTCTTGAAGCACTGGAAATGACCCGCCGCCGGCATGAAGCCGGAAAGGATTACGACGTGGTCATCCTGGACTGGAAGATGCCGAATACCAACGGGATCGAGACAATCAGGCAGATCCGGACGGAAGTCAGTGCCCAGATTCCCATCCTGCTCACCTCGGCCTATGACTGGTCGGACATCGAAGACGAGGCGAAGGAAGCGGGCGCGAACGGATTCATCTGCAAACCGCTTTTCCGCTCCAGGCTGTATGAGAAGATCAATGAACTGCTCGGAACGGAAACCAAGACTGCGGAGCCGGAGGACAACTATTCCGATCTGGCAGGAATCAATATCCTGGTCGCAGAAGACAATGACATTAACTGGGAAATCATCTCCGCCATGCTGAGCATGTTCGGCATCACGTCAGAACGGGCTGAAAACGGACGAATCTGTGCAGAGAAAATGGCAAAAGCCAGGGAGGGAAGCTATGAGCTGATTTTTATGGATGTTCAGATGCCTGAAATGAACGGTCTGGAAGCGACGCGCAGTATCCGCAGGCTGGACAACAAATGGGCCGCTTCCATTCCCATCATCGCCATGACCGCCGACGCCTTCTCCGAAAATATCACGGAATGCCTGGAAGCAGGCATGAACGGGCATATCGCCAAACCGGTAGACATGAAACTGGTCATTAAGGAAATCCGCAGAATCAAGGAGGAAAAGAGAAAATGAGAAAAATGTTTTGTGCCATCCTGGCTGTCCTGCTCGCGATCGTGCCGGCAGCCTGTCTTTCCCGGGTACAGGCGGAATCCGCCGGTGCATTTCAGCCGAGGCTGGATCCGGACACCAGCTGCGAAATCACTGTGATTGGAAACTATTCCAATTTTGAGGCGCTGGAAGCAGAGTTCGACAGGTTCAATGAGTTTTATCCCGATGTTGAGCTGAGCTATGTGAAACCGGACGACTACCACAATCTGCTCGGGACGGTTCTGGAAAGCAATAATGCCCCGAACATCTTCTTCTCCTCTCAGTGGATGTACGGAAATGAACTGTATCAGCAGGTCTGTGCGCATATGGAGGATCTTTCGGATCCCCAGCTGGGCCTGGAGCTGAGCTGCCTTCGTCCCGGCCTGCTGAGCTATGACCCGGACGGGCACCTGCTGATGGTGCCGGTTTTCGCCAGAAACTACGGTATGCTGATCAACAACGACCTGTTTGCGAAGGAAGGCCTTCAGGTTCCGACCACCTGGGAAGAGCTGCTGGCTGTGTGCGAGGCATTTCTCAGCAGGGGCTATACCAGTCCGATGATGGGCTACAGCGCGGATTCCGCCGGCTGCCTGATGAACATCCTGGTGTATCCGGAAGTCGTGGCCGCCCTCGCCGGCAATTCCGAAGCGCTTCGGGCCGCGAATGAAGCGGGTTCCTCCGCAGGTGAGTTCATGCGCGCTGGTCTGGAGTCGATGATGCAGCTGATCGAAAAAGGTTATATCAATCTGGAAAAATGCGGCGAGATCGGCGACAACTATACACAGGTTATTCTCCGCTTCTTTGAAGGGGATGTCCCCATGATGATCGGTTCAGGAGACACCGTGTCCGGAACCGGAAAACGGGAAAGCCAGTCCGAAGCCTTCACGAAAGCGCCTTTCACCTATTCCTTTACACCGATCCCGTTGTCAGACGCCGGAGGATATTTTATTGACAGCCCCTCCATCCAGTTTTCAGTGAATAAAACCTGTGAGAATCTGGACATGACAAATGAGTTTATGCGCTTTCTGGTCACCCGCCGGGAGCTGAACGAGATGGCTTCCGTGAAGCGCCTGGTTACACCGACGACAGATCTGTCCTTCGACGCTGTTTACGCGCCTTTCGGCCAGGTTCCCAATGAACGGATACTGTCTCCCGAAGCGATTGGAATCACGGATTTTCTGGCCACACAGGTCCGGATCGCAGCCTATCAGGTCGGGAGCGGGGCCATCTCCATCGACGAAGCCGTCAGCCAATACGGATCATTTAAGTAATGTGCCTGCTGTGACAATGCCAAAAACAAAGAGCGGCCGCTATACACAGCCGCCCGCCGGTACTTCCCCGTCAGTTGAAAAAATGATAATATACCACTAACCCCAATGCACCTTCGGGAGGAGCGTTCTGCAGATGTCAAGATATGTTTCAGAGCCACTGGTCCAGAGGCTGCCTGCCTACTATCGGCACATGAAGGAGCTGGAAGCGCAGGGCGTAACCGAGATTACCAGCCGGAATCTGGGAGAGCGCATGCAGCTGAACCCCTGCCAGATCCGGCAGGATATCAACGTTATCGAAGGCGCCGGGAAGCAGGGATTCGGCTATTCGGTCAAAGAGCTGAAGGAGCATCTTCAGAAGATCATGGGGCTGGATCAGCACCGCCGGATCATCGTGCTCGGCCGGGGGCGCACCGGGCAGGAAATTGCAAACCATCCCGCCTTTGCCGACGAGGGATTCCCGGTCGTCGCATTGTTTGACCTGGATCCGGGGCACCTTGCTCAGAGCACGGCTGCGGTACCCGTATATCCGGAGGCGGAACTGGAGACGCGCGTGCCGGATCTGGGCGCAAAAATCGCGGTGCTGGCCCTGCCGACGGAGAAGGCGCAGGAGATGCTGAACCGCCTCTACGATCTGGGTATCCGGGCGATATGGAGTTTCTCGCGGGCGGATCTGCACCCGCCCAGAGATATGGCTGTGGTGAACTGGCATCTGTACGATACACTGCAGATTCTGTCCTATCGAATCAGCCAGATGGAAGAGGAAAGCCCCAGGCGGTAACGTCCGATCCCGTTTCCCGGGGAGAGCATCCCCCAAAGCTTTCCATGATGTAAAATCTTATCAGTATATCATGGTCGCTCACGATCGGTATCCACGGCCTCTGCAGGGCGCATCCGGAACGACGGCGAAACGGAATCTCTGTCCGACAGCAATGCTCATAATTTCCCAAGCAATCCCATCTTCGTCATAATTCCATCCACGGTCACGCCGGGATGCGTCACATACAGCCTGACAATCTGCTCCACCAGGGCAGGATCAAGGCCATGCTTCCTTGCGATGGATTCCACGGATAACCCTTTCTGCGTATCCCGTACAACGACTTCAATCTGC
>JAFRGU010000187.1 GCA_017433675.1 Clostridia bacterium | reverse complement strand
GGTTCTCAGCAGTGCATCATCGTATCCGCTGAAATGGATGAAGAAGTGGCCTACCAGATCACAAAGGCGCTGTGCGCCCTGGGGATGAGCAAGTTCATATTCGTTCTACCAACTGTGCTAATGCCCCATATATGGTTCCCGGGACTCCCCGGGGGAGACCCCCGCGTTTACCGTCTGCGGGTCTGGAGACGACGGACGCTTATCAAGCGCCCTGCATGGACCGGAGTAACGACCCCGCCACGAGCGTCCTTAACGGAACGAGTGGCAGTATAGCACAGATCCCGGAAAAAGGCAAGCACTTTTTTTTCGGAAAAGACTTCAAAACAAGAATAAAATAAGATATAATTAAAAATTGTTCTGAATCGGGAATCGGAACCCTTTCCGGGCGTATACTCTGATGAAAGGCCCCAGAGCGGACCTCCCGTTCGAACGACAAAAACAGACGCAACGGACAGAACGCGATGAGCCGGCACGACGTATCTGACGGCGAAATATCAGGAAGGAGAACACAATCATGGCACTGACACCGAAAGACATTGCCTCCATGCTGGACCATTCTACCCTGCAGCCCTGGCTGACAGACGAGGACATCCGCCACGGATGCGAGATTGCCCTGAAATACGGCACAGCGAGTGTATGCGCCCGCCCCTGCGATGTTCCGATTCTGGCGGAGTTGCTGGAGGGAAGCGGCGTGAAAGTCTGTACGGTGATCGGCTTCCCGCACGGCGCGCATGAAACAGCCATTAAGCTGGCGGAAGCGCAGCTGGCCCTGGCTGAAGGATGCGAGGAGCTGGACATGGTGCTGAATATCGGCAAGATGAAAGCCGGGGATTACGATTATGTCGGAAACGAAATCCGCATGATTGCCAACGCGGCTCATGAAGCCGGCGCCATCGTGAAGGTGATTCTGGAAACCTGCTACCTGACGGACGAGGAGAAGATTACGGCCTGCCATCTGAGCGAGCAGGCAGGCGCGGACTTCGTCAAAACCAGCACGGGATACGGCAGCGCGGGATGCACCATCGAGGATCTGAAGCTGATGCGGGCGAACGTCAGCGAGAAGGTGCGAATTAAGGGCAGCGGCGGTATCCGGGATCTGGATACCGTGCTAGCGGCACGGGCTGCGGGAGCGAGCCGGTGCGGCGTGAGCGCCACAGAAAAGATTATGGCGGAAGCGGAGAAACGCTTTTCTGAAGAAAAGCTTTGAGAAGACCTGGGGGGCTTTCCGATTATTCCAACACTACTCCCCACCGGGGAGTGGCACCCCAGTCCCATTCGGACGGATAAAGATTGTTAACGATTAAATGCCTGAAATATCCGGCCCGAAGGATCAACACACGCAGGAGGATGGGATCCCATGTATAATAAAGTCGCGACGGACATGAACTTTGTAGCCCGGGAAAAAGAAGTTACCAGGATGTGGAAGGAGAAGGATATCATCCGGAAGAGCTTCCATCTTCGGGACGGAAATCCCCAGTTTACCTTCTTCGACGGGCCGCCCACGGCCAATGGCAAGCCCCACATCGGGCACATCGAGACCCGGGTCATCAAGGACCTGTTTCCCAGGTATCAGACCATGAAGGGAAAGAGCGCCCTGCGGATCGCAGGATGGGACACGCATGGGCTGCCGGTGGAGCTGGAAGTCGAAAAGAGCCTGGGACTGGACGGAAAGCCCCAGATCGAGGAATACGGCATCGAGCCCTTTATCGCGGAATGCAAGAAGAGCGTATGGAAATACCTGCATGAATGGGAGAGGATGAGCGACCAGGTCGGATACTGGGCAGACATGGAGCATCCCTACATCACCTATGACAACAACTACATCGAGAGCGAATGGTGGAGCCTGAAGCAGATCCATGAGAAAGGGCTGCTGTATCAGGGGCACAAGATCGTGCCCTACTGCCCGCGGTGCGGGACTGCGCTGTCCAGCCACGAGGTGGCCCAGGGATATAAGAACGTAAAGGAAACCTCCGCTTTCGTGCGGTTCGCCGTGAAGGGTGAAGAAAACACCTATCTGCTGGCCTGGACCACAACCCCGTGGACGCTGCCCAGCAACCTGGGACTGTGCGTCAATCCCCACGACACCTACTGCCGGTTTGAAACCGAAGGGCAGACCTACATCATGGCCAAGGCCCTGGTAGAGAAGGTCTTCGAAGGGAAAGAGGTCCGGATGCTGGACGAATTCCCGGGAGAAAGCCTGCGGGGCATGGAATACGAGCCGCTGTACCGGTTCCAGGAACCGGAGAAGAAGGCATGGTACGTCGTATGCGACAACTACGTAACGATGGAGGACGGCACAGGAATCGTCCACATCGCTCCGGCCTTCGGTGAAGACGACAACCGGGTATGCCGGGAGAACGGGCTGCCTTTTATCAACCTGGTTGACACCCAAGGCAAATTCGTCGAGGGAACGACCTGGGCGGGTGTTTTCGTCAAGGACGCGGATCCGATGATCCTGCAGGATCTGAAGGAGCGGGGACTGCTGTTTGCAGCCGTGCCCTTCGCGCATGACTACCCGTTCTGCTGGCGGTGCGACACGCCCCTGCTTTACTATGCACGGCCAACATGGTTCATCCAGATGACCAAGGTGCGGGACAACCTGGTACGGAACAACCGGACCATCAACTGGATGCCGGACAACATCAAGGAAGGACGCATGGGCAACTTCCTGGAGAACGTGATCGACTGGGGCCTGAGCCGGGAACGCTACTGGGGTACGCCCCTGCCGGTATGGCAGTGCGAATGCGGACATATGCACGTGGTCGGCAGCCGGGCCGAGCTGCGGGAGATGGCGACCGAAGATCCCGGAGCGGAGATTGAGCTGCACAGGCCCTTCATCGATCAGGTGCTGCTGCGGTGCCCGAAATGCGGCGGAGAGATGCACCGGGTGAAGGAGGTCATCGACTGCTGGTACGACAGCGGAAGCATGCCCTTTGCACAGTGGCACTACCCATTTGAACATAAGGAAGAATTCGAGAAAAACTTCCCGGCGGACTTCATCAGCGAAGCCATCGACCAGACGCGTGGATGGTTCTATACGCTGGAAGCCATCAGCACGGTGCTGTTTGACCGGGCGCCTTTCGAGAATTGCATCGTGCTTGGCCACGTGCAGGACGCGGAAGGGCGGAAGATGAGCAAGCATCTGGGGAACGTGGTGGATCCATTCGAGATGCTGGACAAATTCGGCGCGGACGCGCTGCGGTGGTATTTCTATACAACAAGTGCGCCATGGCTGCCAAGCCGCTTCAGCGAGGAAGCCGTGCAGGAAGGGCAGCGGAAATTCCTGGCGACGCTGCAGAATACCTATGCGTTCTTCGCGATGTACGCCCGGATCGACGGATTTGACCCGCTGGCGCACCCGCTGGAAAAGGCGGAGCTGACGCTGATGGACAGGTGGATCCTCAGCAAGCTGAATACGCTGGTTGCCCGGATGGACGATGATCTGAGCAACTACCGCGTGACTGAGCCGGCGACGGCGCTGGCGGACTTTGTCGACGAGCTGAGCAACTGGTATGTGCGCCGGGGACGGGAACGTTTCTGGGGCAAGGGCATGGCCGGAGACAAGGAAGCGGCTTTCGCGACGCTGTACCACGTGCTGGTCCAGGTGAGCAAAATCGCCGCACCGTTCATTCCCTTCCTGGCGGAGGAGATTTACCAGAACCTGGTGGTCAACAATGTGCCGGGCGCGCCGGATAGCGTGCACCTGTGCGATTATCCCAGCTGCGACGCCGGGCGGATCGATCCGGATAT
>JAFRGU010000186.1 GCA_017433675.1 Clostridia bacterium | reverse complement strand
GTAGCTGTCATCGATGGCGATATATGCGAACTCCGAGGTGTTCCACCAGGCAAATTCTTCCGCCCAGCGCGACAGGTGCTCATCGAGATGCTGGCATCACTGAGGAATTCCAGGCTGTAGTCCCGGTCACTGACGGCGTCCATGGCATTTTCTGCCGGCGCCCTGAAGCCCAGCAGCTCCGCTGTCCGATGCCGGTTGATCGGCATGGTTGTCCCGGCCAGGGCACAGGCGCCCAGCGGGCAGTAATCCATGCGTTCCAGAGTGTCCTGCAGGCGTTCGATATCCCGCCGGAACATCTGGAAGTAGGCCATGAAGATAAAGCCGAGGGTAACCGGCTGGGCGTGCTGCATATGCGTAAAGCCGATTGTATAGCTGTCCGCGTACTGTTCCGCCTTGGCCAGCACGATATTCTCAAGACTGTACAGCAGCTCCAGGATATTCCGGATTTCCTTCTTCAGGAACAGCCGGCCGTCCACCTGGCACTGGTCGTTGCGGCTGCGGGCAGTGTGCAGCTTCTTGCCGGTGTCGCCGATCATGGCAATGAGCCGGCTTTCAATGCCCATGTGGATATCTTCATCCTCGACATTGAACGTGATCTCGCCGCTCTGTATACCGGCCCGGATCGCTTCCAGTCCCGCGATGATCCGGTCAGCTTCGTCCTTTGTGACAATGCCCTGTTCTGCCAGCATGGTCACATGGGCAATACTGCCGTCAATGTCCTCGCTGTACATCTTCTGATCAAAGAAAATCGATGCGTTGTAATACTTGACGATTTCATCCATATCCCCGGAGAATCGTCCGCCCCACAGATTTGTCATGTAAGTACATCTCCTTTTACACATTAATGGTAATCGATCCGGCAGAAAGATGCACGCTGTCCGGCAGAAAAAAGGTATGATTTGCCTGGAGGACACAAGATGGAACTGACAATGCTCGGAACCGGTCATGCCGGGGTGACGGAATATTACAACACATGTTTCCTGCTGCACGATGAAAACGGGTATCTCCTGACGGATGCCGGCGGGGGAAACGGGATTCTGAAGCAGCTGAAGGCGGTCGGTGTCAGGCCGCAGGATATTCATGACCTCATTGTCACGCACCGGCACACGGACCACCTGCTGGGGGTCCTGTGGCTGTTCCGCATGGTGCGCGGCAGCGAACTCAGGATTTACAGCCATGCCGAAGTCATCCGTATCCTGCGGGAGATGATGTGCCTGCTCATGCCGGACAAAACATATGAAAACATTCACCTGATTGAGGTGCAGGACGGGGAAACGGTACGGATCTTAGGCCATGAGGTAACGTTCTTCGATATACACGCCGCCAAGGCCCGGCAGTTCGGCTATGTCCTGCGGTACGGGGAAGGGAAAACCCTGGTATGCCTGGGGGACGAGCCGTACAATGAGGAATGCCGCCGTTATGCGCAGGGCTGCACGTGGCTCATGCACGAGGCATTCTGCCGGGAAGCGGATGAACAGATATTTGACCCGCACCGCATCAGCCACTCCACCGTCCGGGATGCCTGCGTCAATGCGGAAAGCCTGCAGGCGGAGAACCTGATCCTGTATCACACGGAGGACCACACAAAGGGCAGCCGGAAACAGCTGTATATGGAAGAAGGAATGCAGTACTACCACGGCACGCTGCATGTGCCGGAGGATCTTGAAACGATCGAACTGATCAGGGAGGAAGCATGAAACAGTATATAGTTGATGCGTTTACTGCCATGCCGTTCAGCGGCAATCCCGCCGCCGTCTGTGTCATGGAAGCGTGGCCGTCCGAAACAGCCATGAAAAAACTGGCAATGGAAAACAACCTTTCCGAGACGGCGTTTATCGTCAAGGAAGATGCCGGCTGGCATCTGCGCTGGTTCACTCCGGCAACCGAAGTGGAACTGTGCGGGCACGCGACCCTGGCTTCGGCCTTTGTTATTTTGAATTACTACGAGCCGGACAGTGTGTCTGTCCGCTTTGATACCCTGAGCGGGCCGCTGACGGTAACCCGCAGGGATGACCGGTATGAAATGAACTTCCCGACCTATGAACTGCGGGAGATCCCGGTGACAGACGCAATGGAAGCCGCTTTCGGGGCGCGGCCGGTCAAGGCAGTACTGGGGCTGGACCTGGTCTGTGTGTTCGCGGATGAGGAAACGGTCCGGAACATGACCCCGGACCAGGACCTGCTCGCAAAGATCGAAGGACGGATTCAGAATGCCACGGCAGCCGGGCATGAGGCAGACTGTGTTTCGCGCAGTTTCTGTCCGAAACTCGGCATTCCGGAAGACCCGGTATGCGGCTCAGCCCACTGCCAGATTGCGGATTACTGGTCTGAGGTGCTTGGCAAAAAACAGATCAGGGCCTACCAGGCATCCCGGCGCGGCGGGTGGCTGTACTGCGAACTGCTGGAAGGCGGC